>JBKQQQ010001179.1:0-12870 GCA_052144275.1 Streptosporangiaceae bacterium | reverse complement strand
CGTCGATGAGGATGTGCTTTTCGTCCAGGTGCCAGCCGCGCGGGCGGACCACGATCGTGGCCAGCTCGTCATCGGGCCGCAGCGCGTAGTCCTTTCCCTCGGCGCTGGTGAAGTCGATCGTCCGGTCTAGGGCGTCCTTGAGGTTGAGCTGGCCGGTGATCATGTTGTCCCACAGTGGGGTATTGGCGTCCTCGAAGTCGGCCAGCCACACGTTGGCGCCGGAGTTGAGCGCGTTGATCGTCATCTTCTTATCGGTCGGGCCGGTGATCTCCACCCGGCGGTCGACCAGCCCGGGCGCGGGCGGCGCGACCCGCCAGCCGGGGTCCTCGCGGATATCCGCCGTCTCGGGCAGGAAGTCGAGCATCGCTCCGCCGGAGAGCGCGGCCTGGCGGCGGCGGCGCGCGGCCAGCAGCTCGGACCGGCGCGGGCCGAGTTGGGCGTGGAGAGCGGCGATGAGGTCGATGGCCTGCGGCGTAAGGATCTCGTCGTAGCGATCACCGTAGGGACCGGTGATCTCCACGCGTTCGGTTCCCGGCATGTCGATGCTCCTCCCGAGTCGTGTCCTACATCCTAGGCAGCCTCGCCGTGATGCCCAGCGGCGGTACCGTGATCGCGCCCGGGCTGGCACCCTCGCTGGCCCTTGATGGCTTTCGCTCTGGCCCTTGCCACACCGCGCTGCTGGAGGTGGAAAAACTTGGACCGGGACGACCTGGTTCATCGAGGGAGATTTTTCCAATTCGATCGTGGAAGACTGTACCCGTCTGTCAAACCAGAAACTTAAGACCGGACAGAACGTATCGGCTTATAGAGAGCCTGACAGCATCACCTAGCAACCAAGGATCGCTAGACACAACATCAAACTCGCCGACGCCGGTGTAAGCTGGCGGCTTACCTCACCTGGCACCTTCGCCAGGCATTCGTCTCGCGTTGATAGATTGCGAGGTTATGTGACATCATTGCATAATCGTTACGTTTAGCTTAATGCCGAGGGTTGCAATGTCATGTGCGGCTTGCGAAATCTCTGCGAGTTGTTCAGGAGTGGCGGCGTTCGGGGGAATAGCAAGCTCGAGGACTCGCTGCGTTGTAGTGCTAGCTTCGACTGGTACCCCTGCTTTGGATGCGCTCTCGAATTGCCAAAGCTTTTCGGCATATCCCCAGAGCGTATCGTAAATTCTTCCGGAGCTGGCATAACGTGGTTGGGTGAGATCCATGCTTTTAATGCTAGCGATCTCTGTTACTGCTCCTTCCGTGTCCCGATCCACTCGGTCAATAGTCGGGAAGCCTGGAGGGAGATTGCCGCCGAGACGCTCCTCGATATCGAGGCCTCTTTTTTGCAATCCCTTATCCCATACACCTCTCCCTAGTGTGGCTGACGTTTGCACTTCGGCTTCTTTGGCAAGAGGGGCGGTATCAGTTTCGGCGGTGTCGCTCGACGGGCTCGGCGGCGTTCCCCCGGTAGGCACCGGCAATGGCGTTGCTGCTTTTTTCTGCAAGTATGCGGCGCCGGCTACGACAGCCGGCGCTAGGGTCTCCACGAGGGTAACCGTTTTGCCGATGTTCGCGGCTGTCTCTGGGGATGCGCCTGCGAGAAGCGCCACCCCCTCCGCACCCTTTCCGATCGGCGTACCAGGGTCGAAGTTCTGGACCTTATCGGCTACCACTGCAGCCCGCTCGTCAGACTCCGTGCCTTGTCGGCCGCTGGGCCACATGTATACGGTCTGATCCTCCTTCGGCAACACGTGCGACAGGACTTCGGTCGGCACTTTACGCACCGCGGAGCGTACGCTGAAGAACCGGAAGGGACCATGTTTGTTCATAAAGTCGCCGCGCGTCATGCTGCCGCGCGTCATGCTGACGTAGTCTCGGACTTCCTCGGCGGTCAGCCCGTACGGTCCAAATTCGTCGGGTTTCGCTGAATCGCGCCCGCTCCGGTCGACAAGATTCGTGGGACTGTTCCTGCAGTAGGAGAACGGGTTAACGCCGTCGGCAAGGCCCTTGGGATCACAGCTAGTCCAGCGACCGAGCCACGGTGCGTAATACCGCGCGCCATGGTAGTAGAAGCCGTTCTCGGCATCGCGTTCTTTGCCTGTGTAGCGGTAACGCTTGAGGCTCACCTCCGCGGCTGAGCGCCCGGCCTGGAAGGAGGTGCTGCCGTAGGGGTAGTACTCCTCGTAGGAGATGACCGCGGCTGCCGGATCGAGTTCGAGCACGGCAGAGCCAAGATGGTTGCCGAACTGATAGCGGCTGAGGCTTGAGGGCGTGGCGCCGGGCGCTGCGGTGCTGTCAATTGTGGTCGTCTCGACGAGGCAGACAAGGTTGGTGCCGCCCGAGACATGCAGGCTCTGGCGTTCCAGGTTGATTGCCCCGCTTGGCGAGTATTCGCGGTAGACCTCGTAGCTGCCAACGTAGCTGTGCTGGCTCACCGAGGTGCCTGTCTGACTGGCGGTGACCTTGCGGATTCGTTCGCCCGCGGAGTTGTACTGGTAGTAGGTCGTCTGGGGGGGACCATTGGCAAGCACTTGGCGGGCTGTGGCATTGAGCTGGTTTTTCCAGTCCCAGGTCATGACCGGGAGGTGGGCCATGCTGGTGATGTTGCCGTTGGGATCGTACGTGTAGCTGCTGACCGTCGAGCCGACAGTCGTCGAAGTGAGACGGTTGCTGACCGGTGGGCTGGCGGCCTGATCATAGGCGTAAGCGCTGGTCCAGTTCCCGTTGGCGGCGGAGTGGACGACACCGGTGATATTACCGACCTGATCGTAGGTGTAGGTCTCGGTGTAGTTACGCATCGCTTGACCGTCAGTGGGGAGCGGCACTTGGACCGTTGCCAAGTCGTCCCAGTTGGTTTGCGGCTGGCCGACTTGGCCGATGTGTTCTCGCCCGGTGGCCCTTGTGAGACGGTAGATGGCGTCGTAGGTGTAATCAGCGCTGGCGGTGACGATCTGGTTGGCGAAGAAGATGGTCTGCTGACCTGCGTCGGTGATGCGGGTGATGTTGCCGATCGGGTCGTAACTGTAGGTGAGATCCTGCAGAGGGTTGCCCGCCAAGGGCCGGGATGTCTGAATTCGGATGAGCCGGAAAGTGTCGGGATCGTAAGTGTGGTTGGTGATTGCGCCATTGCCGTATGTGATCACCTGCCGTTGGCCCTTGGGATCGTAGGTGACGCTTGTGACAAAACTCGTAGCGGTGGCGGTGTCGGCGAGCCTGACGGTCGTCTGGGCGAGCAGGCTTCGTTCGTTGTAACCGCGGCTAGTCACGCTGGCATCGGGAGTGGTGACCGTGACGACCCGGTTCAGAGCGTCATAGGTGGTCGTCGTCGTGAAGGTTTCCGCGTCCAGACCTGGGTTCTGAGTCCAGTCGACGTTGCCGGAGTAGTCCTGGAGTAGCTGGCGGCTGGCGGAAAGGACGTTGCCTTTGAAATCCCGATGGACTGTCGTGGCAACTCCGGCCTCGTCTCGCTGCTGGTAGGCGGCGCCGCGCAGGTTGCGGGCCTGGGCGTCGGCCAGTCCTTCGCCGTAGGTAATCTGCTCCGCGAGGCGTTCGGGTTTGCTGCCCTGCGTGACGAGGAGGGTGGCAGGTCGGCGCAGCGCGTCGTAGCCGTGCCGGACATGGGTAGCGCGGCTGTCCCACGCTGCTAGGGCCTGGCCGACGACGTCGGTGGCGAGCCAGCGCTCGCCCGCGTCGACGTTGAGGTAGTGAATCTCGGCGCCGACCAGATTATAGTCCTGGGTTAGGATCTTCCGGCCGAGAGCGTCGCTGGTGGTACGGACGTTGCCTTCGATGTCGAGGCCGAGGAGCGTTGGGTACTGGCCGCCCGGCCCGTTGTCGACAACGGTGCGGAAGACCCGGCCGAGGGTATCCAGGTCGGACACCGACGGCGTGGCCGTGTGGGCGGCCGCCTTAGCTGCCGCATCGGCCTCGGCGGGGCCGAGCTGCCCCGCCTGGCGGGCCTGGTACCAGCCGCTGGCCAGCACCGTGTCGTTCTCGTCGAAGTTGACCTGGCGCCACGGATCGAACTCGACGGTGCGGAAGGTGCCGTTGGGGTTCTCGACCCGGATGGCCCGGCTGAGCGGGTCGTAGCGGGTAATAGCGGTGACTCCCCAGTTGACGAGGTCGGTCTCGTCGTCGTACACGGGGCTTGAGTCGAAGAACGGCTCGTAGGCCTTGACTGGGTTGGCTTTGTTGTCGTAGACGACCCGCCCGCTGCCCACCCAGCGGGTAGAGGCCGGCTGGAAGACCAGGCCTTCGTGCGGGTCACGGACGAGGCGGCCGCCGCTGTCACGCTGGGGGGCGGGACCTGCTTCCGCTTGGGCCTTGGACAGGGCGACCCGCCCGAGGCCGTCGCTGTAGGTGTAGGTCTCCAGCCAGGGGGTCGCCGGGTCCTTGTGCCGCACCCGGGCCCGGGTACGGACCCATACCGGGCTCGGATGGCCAGCGTCGCGGGCGGGGTCGGCGGCCCAGGTCTGGTAGGCCGACAGGTCATAGTCGAGGCGGGTAGTGGGGTCGTCGCCGGCGGAGGGCTCGTCAGTGCTGGTGTCGAGGTGGTCGCCTTCGTCGGTGCCGTCCGGCTGGAGTTTGCCCATCAGGGCGGTCGCCACCACCATGCCCAGGGCGTCATAGCGGACGCCGCTGCGGTTGGAGTTGGCGTCGGTGACCAGCCACGGCCCCAGGACCCGGTAGTTGCTAGAAGCCAGGGTGGTGTTGCCGGCCGCGTCAGTGGTCCTGGCGACGAGGAGGTTGTTGTCGTCGTAACCGACCCGCGCGGCGTTGCCCCACGGATCGGTCGCCCCCTGAGGGAGATAGAAGTGCTGCCGAGCGAACATGGGATCGGGGACGGCGGGGTCCGGGGAGTAGAACAGGCGCGGCGACGGGGACCACTGGCATCCGTCACCGTCAAGGTCGGCGTAGGCCCCTTGGGTGGCGAGAAGGGTAGTGAGGTCCGCGAGGCTGATCTTGGTGCCGTAGAAGGCGGCCAGCAGCCCGGGGGTGTATACGAGACGGTAGGTGGCATACACGAGCGCGAGCGGATCTACCTGGCCGACCGGGAGCGGGCCGGACAGGTCGTCCTTGCGGTAGACGGTGCGGGCCCGCTTGATCAGGCGCCGCTGCGGGCCAGTCCCGCTGGGCGTCGTCTCATAGGGGATTGCGGCGGCACTGCGGGCCGCGGCGAGCAAAGCGTCGGGGCCGAATAGGATCGCCGGTGGCGGAGGGGAGACACCGGTGAGTTCGTATGTCCTAGTCTCGATGGGCGCGGCTAGGCGGTACCAGTCGGCTTGGTTGGTGACGTGGGTGACATCGTGTTCGGTGTAGGTGAGCAAGGTCGCGGACTGCTCGGGGTACGTCGGCACACGACGCGGGTAGCCGACGGCCGCCGCCTTGGTGATCGTCCCGAGATCGTCGACTTGGAGCGTGAGGTCGTGGCTGATGCGCGGATCGGCGGGATTGCGTTCGTAGTGGTAGGCCAGGGTTTCTAGGTCGGCGGCGAAGACGCTACCGTACGCGGCGCCGGACGGCGGCTGGACGAGCCTAACCTGGTAGCGGTGCTCGGTGACCACGTAAGGGTGCGGAGAGGCCGGTGTGCCGTCGTCGGCATAGACCTCGGTGCGCAGCACCCGGCCGCGCAGCGCGCGGCAGGCCTCCCGCAGCTCCTCCGATGTAGTGAGGCCACGGAAGGCGGTGCCGCCCAGGTGCACGGCTCTGGGGTCGCCGGCGTAGTACTCGCGGGCTAGGACCGCGGCGATGTCCTCGCTGCCGACGTACGCGCCGGTGTGCAGCCAGGTGCGGGTACGCACGGGCGCCAGGGTAAACTCGCCGCCGCTGGCGTCCGGGGTCTTAGTGAACGTGCCCGTGCCGGACGCGGCGGGCAGCGCGTCGGTGTCGATCTGCTCGACCATGCCGAATCCGCGGAATTCCCGTTCGACGCCGTCGAAGTACCCGTGATGGTAACGGTAGGTGGACGCCAGCCGGGTCCGGCTGATCCGGTCCAATACCTCCCGGTGGGTGACGACCTGGACCGGGAACGGGAGACGCGTCGCCCATGGCCTACCGGCGTTCCGGTCTTCGAGGTAGAAGCGCGTGGACGGCGCCCATGTGAGCGTCGTCTCGGCACCGAGGTTGTTCGCCACGCGGGTGAGCAAGTGCGGCTTGATGCCGCCCATCAGGTCGACGTACCGCAGCCGTGTCCCGGTGTCACCGGGCAGAGGCGAGGACCAGACGAGGCATGACGTCCCGGCGCCCAGCAGGTCCATGACGGTGACCGAGGCGACGTCGTGCGATGGCGGATAGCAGGCGAGGACCGTCGGGGCGGTCCAGCTGTTGCCGCTGAGGTTGAACCAGAGCCGGACTGTGCCGTCACCGCCGAGGTAGATCAGGTCCGTGGTGCCGGATCCGTCGAGGTCGGCCAGTCGCAGGCGGTTCTGGGCGAACAGATCCGGGGCGTCGAACCAGGGCGCCCGGTCCATGGTGATCTTCGGCCCGAACCGGCCGTAGCCGAGGTTGGGCCAGTAGTCCACCTCGCCGTTGCGGACCCGCACCAGGTCGGACAGGCCGTCGCCGCTCATGTCGGCCAGGTACACCGAGCCGCCCCCGTTCGCGAAGACCAGCGCGGGACCGGTGTCCTCGTCCAGGGCTGGCGCTACCCGCTGGCCGGGGCCGTAGCCGTCCCCGGCTAGCCACGGGTACCAGATAAAGCCGTCATCGCCGGTGAGCAGCAGGTCGGCCAGGCCGTCACCGTTCAGGTCGACGCTGCGCAGGTTGGGGCTGCTCCAGTCGACGTTCGCCGTCGACGGAAGGGGGCGGAAAGGTTCCCAGCCGCCGTCGCCGGTGCGGGAGTAGTAGCCGGCGTGGGGTGGGGCGAAGTCCACAGCGCACAGGTGGCCGTCGCCGTGCAGGTCGACTAGCTGGACGCCCGGGCCAGCCTGCGGACCTGCGGGCTTAGCGGCGACCAGCTGTGGCGGTTCGAAGCGGGCCGTGGCCATCGGATCACCCGCTCCGAGGGCACTGATGTTACGTGCGTAGTACCAGGCGGTGTCGTCGTCGACCAGAACACCCGCCAGGCCCTCGCCGTCCAGGTCAGTCCAGCGGGCGTGCGGCGCGGACAGGTTCGCGGGGAGGTCGGCCAGCGTGTCGGGACCGGGGATGCGGACGCGATCGTGGACGCGGACCGGGCTGTAGGCGAACTCAAGCGGCGGGAGTTGCTTGATCGTGTACCCGGTGGCCGGTGCGCTGGCCCGGCGGTAGCCGGTCTGGGTGGCTGCCGTCAACAGGGTGTAGGCGGGGATGGAAGGGTCGGTCGGCGCGTCGGTGGTGTAGGTGAAGTCGGTCGAGCGGACGAGCACCGGCTCGGGACCGAGGTGCTCGGTGAAGCGGTGGAACATCAGCACGCGGCGGCACGTCCGGTAGGTCCGTACCTCGAATCCGGCCCGGTAGGCGGAGAACGGGTCGATGCGGCAGGGCCAGGTCAGGCTTTCCTCCGGCGTGGGCGCGGCCGGGTCGTGCTCGCCGTAGTCGAAGACGACCTCGAAGTGCCAGGCGGCCGGGTTTGCCGCCGCCGCGTCGAGCCCCCGCAGGTCGGCTGGCCAGCTGACCGGGACGTTGTTGCCGTACCGGATGCGCTTGAGGTACCTGTTGGCAGTCACCTGCCTGCCAGCCTCGTGCGCGCTGGCCGGGACATTAGCGTCGTCCTCGGCCTTGTAGCCGTACACGACGGCGTTGCCCCGGTCATCGACGGTCGCGTCAAGGAGCCAGCTGAATACGTGCGACGGGTCGGCCGGGTCGCTGATCCGGCTGTTCGGGCTGCGGCCGTACAGGCTCGTGACGTTGTCCCGGGACGTGGTGCGCCAGTGCACGTCGCCGGAAGCCAGGTGGGTCCAGCGTTCGATCCGGGCGAAGCCGCCTTCCACCCGGGGCCGGTAGCGGCGCACCTGGAAAGTCTGGGTCGGATCAGCGAAGGTGTCTTCGGCCCACGCGCCGGCCTGATTCAGAAGCAGCGGGACCAGGTCCTCTGCCTCGGACAGCACGAAGGCGTCGCTGTCGGCGGCGTCTTCGTACCTGGGCAGCCCCTTGCTGGTCTTGCGGCTCACCGAGGGTACGGACAGCCGCCAGCCGACTCCGAACGGCCCGTTGCCAGCGCCGGAATCGTAGCTGACGGACAGAGCGGGCCCGAAGCCCTGGCGTCCCGGGCTGGTGAAGACCGGCACAGTGAGGTTCGCGGCCCCCGTCGCCAGCCCGATCGAGAGTTTCTCGTCGATCCCGCGGATCGCCCCTCCGCCTTTCGGCAGGGTGATCGACGGCAGCGCCAGTGGGTCGGGCGCCGGCGCCCCGGTCACCTGGCCAAGCGGTGACGAAGAACCGGTCGGCCGACCCTGCGACGAACCGCCGTTGCTCTCACCCTGCGCCGCCGGTCCCCCCGCCGCCGGGCGATTGTCACGGTCGCCGGTCATGAGATGCCGTATTTGAAGAGCAGCAGCACGTCGTTGACGGCAGCGGGGTCGAGGTGGCCAGCGGTGACCTTGACGGCCCAGTCGGTGAGGGCTGGTCCGCTGGCGGCAATGTCGGCGGAGCGCAGGTTGGTCTTGGGCGGTGTGGTCCAGGTGGCGGCCGGGTTGCCGTTGAGCGAGATGGTCAGGCCCGTGGTGTCGGCGGGATCTGCCCCTTGGGGCTGGAGGAAGAGTGTGGCCCCGGTGATGGTCAGGGTCCGGGTGGACAGGAAGTAGGGGAAGTGCTCCCGGCCGAGTTTGACGCGGGTCTCCTGGGCGGTGCCGGCTGGGTGCTCGAGCTGGTAGAAGGCGTCAGGGAAGTCGTGGCGCAGGCTGAACAGCCGGTGCATCCCGGCCGTGGAGGCGTAGGCGGTCAGGCTGTCGGTGATCGCCGTCTCCACGGTGGCGCGGAAGGCGTCATCGTCGCGGGCGGTGTAGCTGATGTGCAGGACGATGTCCGGAATGGTGGCGTAGTCGAACATGCGCAGCTGGTTGGGAAGCTCGAGGCGCCAGCTGCTGATCGCGCCGGCGCCCTCGAAGGGCAGGTAGCGCTCATCGCGGAAGGTCAGCTCGAACACGCCGGCGTCGTTGACGGCGGTGCTGGTGGCGATGCTGGGCGTGGGCGGCGCTGGCAGGCCGATGAGGTCGTCAGGGTTGGTGGTGGCCTGCTTGCGGACCTTGCTGTCGGTGAGGGTCAGCTTGGCGCTGACCGTCGTGTAGGGCCCGACGACGCACGGGATGCTGATGCGCGCGGACTTGATGATGCGCTTGTACTGGCCGGGGTAGGCGAGGTCGAAGACGATCTCGGGGAGGGTGAACTCGCAGCTGCCGGTTTCGCGGAAGGTAAGAAGCGCTCCGGGGTCGAGCAGGGCTAGGGAGAAGGACTGTGACACCTCGAGCTGGCGGGTGTTGGCGCGCAGGTAGGCGGTTTCCAGCTGCTCGAGCTGCAGGGTGAGTTTCTCGCCGGCGAGCAGGCCGTTCTTATCGGACTGCCAGTTGCCCGGGGCGATAAAGGTCGTGTCGTCGCCGCGTTCGAAGGCGTAGGCGCGCTGGGCCATGCGGGCCAGGCCTTCGGCGGTGTTGTAGGCGTCGCGATGCAGCCGGGTGAGGGTCGTGGCGAGGTAGTTGTAGAGGCCGAGGCTGGTGAACTTGTTCTTGTAGAAATGGTCGAGCTCGTCGGCCTGGTCCATCGTGGTCTGGTGAATGTCGAGCTCTTTCTCGGCGATAGCGGCCCGGATCTCGGCGGCGAGGCGCTGCTGCTCGACTTGTTTGTACTCCTGCTGGGCCACGAGAAGCTGCTGGTGCCATTCCTGCTCGCGCCGCTCGAAGGTGGCCTGGAGACCGGCGGATGCCGCGACTCCGTCGAGTACGCCAGCCAATGATGCAGTGAAAGCACCAAGTGCCGATTGTGCGTCACCTAGTTGCGTGCCGCCGTATTTCATTGCGAAAGGGCTACCAACATCTGGAACCAGATGTGCTATGGCAGCTCCCAAGTGAAAGTAGGTCTCGAAACCCCTTGATACCGTGGCGGTAACGCGGCTGAGCTGCTCCGTGATTTCCCAAGTGCTGTGACCGGCGTCGATGAGCCCGCTGTAGTAGTCGATGCGGTTCTGGACGTTGGTCTTGGTCTCGGCGAGTGCCTGCAGCTGGTGCTGGGCCTCGGTTACCTGGTCGGTCTTGACTTTCTTGGTCATGCGCAGCACATCCCGCTCGTGCAGCGACCGGAGCAGGGTAAGTTCCTCAGTGTCTTTCTTCTCCAGCGCGGACAGCAGCGCGCCGCCGAAGGACTGCACGGTCTGCGCGGCCTGGCGAGCCTTGTCGATCAGGTGGGTGAACCGGTACGGCGGGACGGGCGCTTCCAGGGCGGCCATCGCCTCGTCCAGGCTGAGCCCGGCGGCCCGGGCCCGGACCAAGGCCATCACATCGACCGGGGGCGCGAACAGCGCGAGCTCGCGATGGACGCCGCTGATGTTCATGCAGTTGCGGATCTTGAACAGGCGGTCCTCGACTTGGTTGTACAGGTCGAGGAGCACGTCGTTGGGGGGTATGCAGAAGGCAAGGGTGCTGGGCAGGACGGTATGGGTGGCCGGGGCGTGCCGAGCGGGCACGGGCACGGCGCCATGCTTGACGGCGGTCTCGAGGGCGGCTGCCTGGCGGCGTCCCTCGGCGACGGCGTGATAGGGGCGGAGCGTCAGGCCGGTGCCTGCGGCGTGGTTGGCGTAGGCCCAGTTCTCCAGCATCAGCAGCAGCTCGGAGGGTTTCGCGACCACGGGTCCGAGCTCGGCGTAGGTCAGCGCGGCGTCGGGGACGGTGCGGCACCTGCCGAGCCGGGCCGGGCGCGGGCCCAGCATCTGCGCAGCCAGGTTGTAGATCATCCCGGCTTCGGTGACCGATTCCATCGTGTCCTGGGTGAACAGGGCGTCACCCATGTCTCGCAGGGTGCCGATGGTGTCCATGACGATGGCCCGCTGGTAGGCGCTGGGCCGCAGCCGGGCGATGGCATGCGGGTTGAACGGGTCGGCCTCGTACGCGTCGATGGCTGGCCGGTCGGTGAGCATGGCCTGCAGCCTGGGCAGGGTGAGGTCGCGGAACTCGATGTAGCGCCAGTTACGGTCGGTCGGCTTCGCGTCCTGGTGGGGGTCGGCCTCGGCGGTGGGGTCGAAGATCTTCCGGTACCACCACAGCGCGTCCTCGTATTTTCCGTCGGCGCGCAGCGCGCGGGCAATCAGCCAGGGGATGTGCAGGTAGAGCTCGCGGTAGTAGTCGCCCATAGCGCCGCGGAAGTTGAGGTGGTGCGGGTCGTCGTCCGGGTACTGCAGCTCAGCCGGGCTGAGGATTTTGAACCCGACCGGCTTTTCCCGCCGCCGCTGGGTATCCAGCGCCAACAGCTCGTCCAGGCCGTGCTGCAGCAGGGCCTCGCCGAGGTCATCGGCGTTGGAGGTGGAAAGCCGTACCAGCCGCCGGCTGGCGAAGTGCGCGTGAGCCTGGGCGACGTGGGAGATCGAGGTCGCGCGGGCGGCCTGGCTGCGGTGGCTGCGCGCCGCGGCTGCATGGGCGGATGCGGGGTGCGTGCCGTCGTGGCTGGCGTGCTGGGCGTGGGAGCCCGTCGATCCGTGGCCGCCTGATGGTGGCGGATGATGTGACGGGTGCGTCGCCGGGTGGTGGGCGGTGGCCGCATGGTGCGCCGCGGGCGCAGCCGCAGGGGTCCCGTGGATGAGGTACTGCTGGCCTTCGAAGGTCAGGATGGCTTCGGGGTAGCGGTTGTGGACCAGGTCCAGGACATGGTCTGCGCGCTGCTCATCGGATGCGGGCGGGTGGTGTGCGAACGGCCCGGTGAGGTAGATGTGCGGCCGGGCGAGCGGCGGGGGTTTCAGGATATTCAGCGGAAGCTGCTCTAGGGCGAGGTCAAATTCTGGTGCGCTGTGGTAGGCGGCGGTGGCAATGCCGAGCCGCGCCTTTCCGCCCTTTTCGGGGTAGAGCAGCACCGCGGGCTTGGCCGGGAGGCCCGGGAAGGCGTTCGGCCGACTCGCGCGCAGTTTGTTGTGGAACAGGTCTAGTTCACGGTCGGTGATGTCCGGTGCCCGCAGGTAACCGTTGATGTAACGGAGTACCACCGAGTCTCCCGCCACGCCGGGATAGACCCGGCGGTAGGTCTTGGCGCCCTCCATCTGGGCCAGCAGGAATTCGGTCATTTCGGTGCTCTCGGCCATGATCCCGTGGGCTGAGTCGGTCTTGTTCCCTTCCTGCTGGGCCGCGTGGAATGGCGCCACGTCGATGCCTGTCCGGTGCAGATGGGCGACCTCGCTCTCCACCGCTTTCGGGTCTGGGTAGAGCCGGTTGTTCCAGGCGCCGGCGGCTGTTCGCAGTGGCCGCAGCGAGTCCAGTTTCTGGGGAGGCAGCCATTTGCCATCGGCCTTAAGCACCGAATACTGCAGCGAGATCGTCACCTCGTAGTACTGGAGCTGTGAATTCCCGTCCTTGATCGCGGTCTTGTCCTTGCATTTGGTATCTACCCAGAACAAATAGAGGCGGCCGAGGTGGAATTCGGCGGACACCGTATGCGCGTCGATGGCGATGTCGATTTTCTGCCAGGGCGCCCAGGTGGCGCCGTCCCAGCACCGCCAGTAGTAGACTGGCGGGTCCTGGTGGGTATGTCCGAAGAAGTAGTACGTGGGATGGTGGGTATCGGCGTGGTAATAGCTGCCGGCGATGCGCAGGTGGGCGAGTTCGGCGAACTGGGTGAGATAGCGCTGGTAGGCGTCGGTGGCCGACTCCATGGTGATCTTCTGCTGGAGCAGGTCGTCTTCGAGATCGTCGAACAGCGGGGTCTTGATGTCGAGCAGGTCGGGGTCGATGTAGGACTCGGGATAAAGGAACACCTTGCGGTTGGCCTGCC
>JBKQQQ010001178.1:0-10878 GCA_052144275.1 Streptosporangiaceae bacterium | reverse complement strand
ATCCCGCTCACCAGCCGCACATCGCAATACGCAGGAGTCCTGCCCGACCGGATCACCATCTACCGGCAGGCGATCTGCGCAATCTGCCGCACCGAGCAGGAGGTCGACGACCAGGTCCGCCGCACCGTCATCCACGAGATCGCCCATCATTTCGGCATGACGACAACCGGCTCAGCGAACTCGGCTGGTAAGACCTGGATACGATCCGCCCGAATGCGCGCATCTGCCGCATGTGGTGTGTACGGCGGGATTCTTGCTGCCGGTAGGCCAGCAGTACCGTGCCGGAGTTTCAGTGCGGGGCAGGGGCCGGTGAAGTCGTGACGGGCGTTGACCTGACGGGATTACGGCACGTCGGCTTGCCGTCACTGTGCTGGCAGGCGGTGCCACGCCGCAGCAGTGGCGCTTAACGTCGTCAAGCCTCGGTGAGCAGCCGCGCGGCGAGGGCGGCCAGGTCCGGGACTGTGAGGTCGAACGTGTCCGACGGTTCTGGGGCACCTTCCCCGGCGCGTTGTATGTAAGCGGTACGCAGCCCATGGGCTGCCGCGGCGCGCAGGTCCCAGGGGTGGGCGGCGATCATGATGTGGGCGGACCGCCACGGCGCGCCCTCGCCGATCGAGGACACCAGAGCGGCCAGGCGCCGCGCCCAGGCTGCTGCCAGCGCCTCAGCCTGCCGCCCCGCGCCCGCCTGGTCCAGCGCGGCCGCCAGCTCGGCGCGCATCGACCCGGCCTCGTCCACCACGGTACCGAGCACGTCGAACAGCAGGGTCTCCACGTCATCCGCAGTGATCACGCACCCATCGTCCCACCGGCACTCCCTGCGAGCACTCCCTGGCGAACCCACTGGAGACGCTCCGGACCGGATAGCTGGCAAGGACACGCGAACGGGCCGGATTGACTGGCGATGGGCTGATCATCTGGCATGGGAGAGGGAGACGCCCGCACATGCGCGTTGCGGTATGTCCCCGGGGCACCGGGCGCGGCGGAGCCTTACTCGGGTCCGCGGCGTGCCGGCTGGCTGTATGGCCGGCTCTCCCGCTGCTACAGCAGGAGCCAGACCACCGCAGACGGGAGGCGATGCGGGAGATAAAACAGTTGAGTCGCCGCCGTAATGGCAGCAGCCGGTCTGGTGACGCTGGCGGGCGGGCCAGATCCTCGTGCTGATCCCGTCGTTACCGCGCTGCGGTCTGTTCTCCGGCGTGACCGGCGGCAATCCCGGGCGCCCGGCATGACGTCGGCGAGCTCAGGGGCTGGCCGGCTGCTTATGTACTGACGCCTGGTAGATCTGCTCGATCGACGACTCAAGCTGGGTATTGAACTGCGCGTCGGTCTGGTTTTCCGTCAGCCCTTCGAGAAGCGCGCGCGAGAAGCTGGCGATGAGGGTGGGATCGCGGGCGAGCCGGGCGCAGGCCTCGTCCCGGCTGTAGCCGCCCGACAAGGCGACGACCCGCAGGACGCGCGGGTCAGACGCCAGGTCACCGTACAGGCCAGGCCGGGTCGGGATAGTGATCTTCAGCATCACGGCCGCGCCCTCAGGCAGCGCCTCGACGTGCTTGGCGAGGGCGTCACGCAGCAGCGTCTCAGCCTGCTCCTTGTGCGGGCTGGAGATGCCGACCTCGGGCTCGAGGATCGGCACAAGGCCGGCGGCCAGGATCCGGCTCGCGTAGCCGAACTGCTGGTCCACGATCGCCGAGATCCCGGCCTCGTCCGCGTCGTTGATCACCGACCGCATCTTGGTCCCGAAGATCTGGTGCCGCTGCGCGCGCTCGAGCAGGTCATCGAGGGTGTCGATGGGCTTCATGAGCTGCACGCCGTCCTGCTCGGGCGCAAGCCCCTTGTCGACTTTCAGGAACGGCACCACGTTCTTCTCATCCCACAGGTAACGGGCTGTGGGGACGCCGTTGACGTCCCGTTCCATGGTCTGCTCGAACAAGATCGCCGCGAGAACGCGCGAGCCATCAAACGCCGGGCTGGTCAGCACACGGGTCCGCATGGCGTGGACGAGGTCGAACATCTCGGCGTCGGAGCTGTAACGGTCCCGCCCGATGCCGTACTCAGCCAGCGCCTTGGGCGTGCTGCCGCCGCTTTGGTCAAGAGCAGCGAAAAAGCCGCGGCCGGTCCTGACCTTCTCAGATTGAGTGGTGTTCACCCTTCCTTATTCTGGCACCAGCTGTACCGGATTCTGGCATCAGCCGTACCGGGCTGGCTCCGAGGGGGCGACCGGGCGGTGAGCGGGGCAGTCAGGGCTATCTCCCGGGCCAGACAGCAGGCCGCAGGCGCCGAACCGCCCAAACCGGGCCGCATGTTCAGGCAATGCGGAAGTACACCCGTCTGCGTGCGCGAGAGGAACTTGAACACACCGAAACGCAGGAAATCTCCCCTGTGTCTGGCAGCACCTGGTGGGTGCCCCAACGCCAGAAGTCGGTCGCCCTTCGTAAGAAAGACAAAGGCGCGTACGCGCAAGTATCCGCCGAGCTGCCAGCACTGAAGCGTCCGTTAAAGGATCCCCCAGCGAGACGGCCCCGCCATCCTCGCGCGAAGAGCCGCCCTGCGGGGATGCGTCTCATATAGGCAGTCCGCGAAACTGTCCGGTGCGGGGAGGCTAAACGGCCCGCTGCCGGGGTGGGAGAACTCATCGGCTACGCCAGGTGCTCGACCATCCTGCAGGACCTCACCACGCGGCGCGAGATCCTCACCGGCCTCGGCGTCCCCGCCGACCGGATCCACCTCGACAAGGGCCTGACCGGCACCACCCGGGCCCGGCCCGGCCTGGACCAGGCGCTCGGGGACACCTTGGTCGTCCCCAAGCTCGACCGGCTCGCCCGCTCCGTCTCCGACGCCCGCGACCTCGGCGACACCCTCGTCACCTGCGGCGTCCGCCTGTCCCTCGGCGGCACCATCTACGACCCCGCTGACCCCATGTCCAAGCGAGCAGAGCAGCGCGCAGCTAATGTGGTCGCTGCTGCGGGCCGTTAACCGTCAGCCAGGCGGCTGCCGGATTCCCGGTTCCGCACGTCCACCGATCTGCGGTTCCCCGGTCTACGGTTCCTGTCTCTTGTCAGGGGTCCCTGATCCCAGTAGGCGCCCGCGCGTGAAAGGCCATGGGCTACGTGAGCCGCTGCCGCCGGACTGGCCAGCTTGGCCTTTAGCTCGGCTGCCGCGGCGTGAACGTCACGGACCGCTGGGGCGCGGGCGAGGAACTAGCCGTCTCACGCTCGAGCATTTCACTGATCTTGTCGCGCGCGAGGCTCAGCACTTCCCGCGCCTTGCACTCGCCCTCCCGGCACTGGTGCCGACTTGTGTGATAAAAGAACGCCTCTCTCAGGGTTGTCACGTCCGCCTGCAGGACGCCTGCCAGTGTTGCGTAGGGACTGCCGGCCATCGCTTGCCTCCCGCTCGCCTCTATACCGGTCAGCGTGTCACGCGAACCGTGTTCTTGCAGAGGGGTAGCTACCCTCCCCGGCTCCGTTGCCATCCTGGCGCCCCGGGCCCGCAGCGCGGGTCAGGCCCGATCTCGCCCCGCGTCCAGTGATGGTCCAGCGCACAGGGCCGGGCGGCGACGGCGTCTTCTGGATCCCCGTCCGGATCCCTGGAGGCACCCGGCAGGCCACCCGCGCCGAAATGGCCGCCCTGTTCGCCGGCCAGCTCACCGCACGTACCGGGCAAGGAGGATCCTGGAACATCGATGCCCCGCAGGTCCCCAGCGGGCCGGACGGTACCCCTGATCCCGCGATCGATATGATCCTCAAGACCGGACTGGTCGTGACACCCGGCCTAGCCTGCCCTGGCCGTCCCCTGTCCGAGATGGTCATCGCCAACCTGGCCGCTGCCCTGTTAGGGGCCAAAGCACAACCACTCAAGCTGGACTTCGTCAGAGCCGGGTAGCGAGCCGACGCTGCAGTTCCATGTGCCGGAACTGATAGACCGCGCCTGCTTGTCTCAAGATTCCTCCGCGCCAACCGGGATCTCCGCCGCCGTCTAACACCCGTCGAGCATAGCCGAGCATGTGCGTGCGAGCGGTGAGGCTTTCCCGTTTCGTGACGCTGCGCGGTGCGCGCTAGCACAGCCGACCGGGCAAGTCCATAACACCGTGTTATCTCACCGTGAGATAGGGGCCGTGAGTAGCCGTCCGAATGCGCAGATGCACACTCGCTTTGGCGGGCTGAGGGGAGTACGGCAGGCTGTAGCGCCCAGGCCGCGCACGGCGGGCGCGGTTACGCACGGGACGTTCCGCGGGCCAGGCATGAAGCAGGGTCTGGCGCGTCTCAGGTCCACGTGTCGGACATTGGCGTTCCTCCCTCGGTTCAGATGCTCCTTTGCGCTCCGGCTCGCCGAGTTTGGGCACAATGCGTAATTATATCATGTCTCTTAGTAACTACCGTTCTGGTGTCTCCAGGGCAGCCCGGAAAGCCCCGGCCTCCTGGCCGGCCACGCGGGCGGGACGCCGGCCGGCCTGGTGACGGCCGCCGGGCGGTGATACGCGGCGCCAGCTCAGCGTCAGCATGAAGGCGGCCACCGCGCCGATGCCGCCGCCGGCGGCGGTGACCGCCGCGGGGGGCACCAGCTCCGCGGCGGCGCCCGCCGCCAGGAACGCGGCGCCCTGGGCGACGATGACACCCATGCTGGCGATGCCGAACGCCTGCGCCCGCCGCTCGTCCGGTACCCGGACCACGAACGCGGTGTTGACCGCGATCTGGTAGGCGCCGAACCCGGCCGAAACCGAGAAGATGACCAGCGAGACGGCAAGACCCGGGTGCAGGACGGTCAGCGCCAGGGCGGCGCAGGTCGCCGTGGCCAGCGGCCCCATCAGGGCCAGGCGGCGGCGCGGGCGGACGAACCGGCTGAACAACGGCGTTGCGATCATCGTGGCCAGCGACGTCGAGGCGAGCACCAGCCCGGCAGCAACCGGCCCCCCGCCCAGACGTGCCGCATACGGGGCCGCGATGCCCTGCGGGATCGTGTAGAAGACCACGAGCCAGCCGAGCAAGACCAGGGTGCGCAGAGCCCGGTCACCGAACACCAGCCGCAACCCGGCGCCTGCCCGTGCCAGCGGCGAGCCCCGGCCGCGTCCCGGCCCGGCCGCGGCGGGCCGGGAGCGAGTGCCCAGGCCGACCAGCAAGCCGGAGGCGGCGAACGTGGCCGCGTCGATGGCCAGCGCGGTACGGACACCGAGGAAGGCTGTCGCGACTCCCCCGCCGGCCGCCCCGGCCACCTCGGCAGCGAGGAAAGTGGCCTGCAGGGCCGCCGTGCCCAGCGCGTACCGCTCTCCGGCCAGGATGTCGGGGGTGATCGACGCCCGGGCCGACTCGGACGGCGGCGCGAACATCGTGGCCGCGAACAACAGGGCCACCAGGGCCGCCAGCGGCATCCGGGGTATGGTCATCGCCGCCACCAGGACCGCGCGGACCACGTCACAGCAGACCATCACGGCCCGCCGGGACCGCCGGTCGGCCACGCCGGCGAGGAACAGCCCCCCGATCACCCATGGCAGGTACCCGGCCGCGTACGCAAAGGCGGCCAGCAGCGGCGACCTCGTCCGGTCATAAACCACCAAGGTCAGCGCCACCAGGGCAATCCGGTCACCCACCGCCGACAGCACCACCGACAGCCACAAGACCCGGAACTCACGCACCGCGAACACGCCGCGGAACGTGGCACGCGGCGAGTTGCCACGTGCCGCGCGCTTTCCGCCCTGGCCCGCCAGCCCGCGGCCCGGCGGCCGCCTCCCAGGCGCAAGCACCCAGGAGGGGGAACGTTGCGCATGCGCCCCGGTACGGGTCATCAACTGTTCCCCTCCGGGTAGCGGCTGACCTTCCAGCAATCGTTCAGCCACAAGCCCGTGCGATACCAGACAATCCGCCGAAAATAGCCCATAGGCTAACGGCCTGATAAGCCGATATGGCTAGACGCGCATAGCCCTCTGCAAACGGCGACAAAGGTGGCAGGCCTACCTGAGTAGCCGCGTAGGTGCGTATTTACGCAAATAGACCTTGACTTAGGCCGAGCACGATAGCGAATTTACGATGCTGGCATGCTGGCATGGATCGAAGTCCCTGCGGACTGGGGGCGGGTCCGGAGCTACGGCCTGCGTGAGACCACCGCCCGCGCGGCCGAGGTGACCGGACGGGCCACCGGGGCACCCGGGGGCGCCAGCCCGGGGGCCAGCCAGAAGGCCGTCGCCGAGGCCACCGCCACGGCCGTCCTGACGGGGCCGCGCCGCGTACAAGGCGGCGAGGAGGGCGGCGAAGCGGGCCGCCGCGGAAGCCGCGGCGGCACGGATACTCCAGGAGCGCCAGCAACTGGCGGCGCAGTTCAGCGAGGCTGCGGTCGGCGCGGCGCTGCGCGAGGCGTCCAACGGCGACCTGGCCGCCATCGCCACGGCCGCCCTGGACAGCACGAGCCGGTCCCGGCCAGCCGCCCGGCCGGTGATCGAGGTGGCCGTGTCGCCCCCGGCGCTGAGTCTGGAGGACCTGGGCATCGCGGCGCTGGCCGGATCGTCGAGTAACTCTCCGTTCCGGACCTACCAGCGGAGCAGCCAGCACGGAACCACGAGGGGCTGAGCGATGCCAGACAACGACCCGCACTCCAACGCGCCCCACCTCCGGCAGCGCCTCGCGGTCCCGGCGGCCGCCGTCGCTGAGGACGGCGCCCAGTTCGACAACTGGGGCGGCCGGCCTGTCCCCGCGCACGTCCGCACCATGCACCAGCACTGGGCGGGCGAGTATGTCCGGCTCTTCGCCGAGGGCGACACCGGAGGGACGTCACCCTCCTGCACCGCCTGCGCCACGAGGAGCACGCCGGCCCGTGGCGGCTGGTCGAGCAGGTCGCTAAGCGGGCGCTGGCGCTCAGTGCCCCGGGTGCCCGGGAACGGCGTCAACGTCAGCGCGCAGCTCCTAGCCGGCGACGGGGCTGCGGGCAGCGAAGGCGGAGAGCAGGGCTTGCCTCCTTCCCCTGCAGCGACTCGTCCTGCGCCAGACCCGGCACCGGGCCTGATCCATCCGAAGGGACCAATCCATGACCGCGCTCACCCGGGTCGTGGCCGAGGCGCTGACGGCAGCCACCCGCCGGAGGTGACGCGGCCGTGATCTCCGAGACGATCGAGGTCGATGCCTGGCCCGGCGGGCGCTAAGCCCGCCGCACCCCCCGCCATGCAGGCCGCCCGAGAACGGCGGAACGCGGGTGACCGGGCCACGGTGGCGATGGTCAGGTGCAGCTGACCGATGTCTGCGAGACGTACTGCGCGCCCTGGTGGGTGATGACGATGTTGTCCGCGAAGTGCGTCGTCTGCCCCGACGCGAGCGTGACATCATCGGTGCCGATGTACGCATCGCTCGGATAGCTCACCTGAATCAGGCATGTCGGCGTTCCCGCTTCGCTGCCCGTATTGGCCCAGGACTCCTATAGCTACGGCGAGCCGCAAAGTAGCAGCTGCTGACCGCGTTGGCCTGGAACTCGAACCGCGGCACCAGCGCGTGTTAGCCGGCGGCGGACGCCGCGGCGGTCTTCTCGTCATGCTCGCGCAGCATGCGCATCACGGTGGCTGGCGAGGGATGCTGGCCTTTCTTCTTTCCTGTGGCGATGACGAGGCGGGCGGCGATGTCGCGCAGGCTCATCTCCTGGCCGCGCAGGTGGAGCGCGGCGGCGAGCATCGCTTCGTCGGTGACGGCGGCGCCGCCGATCGACTTGCCCCGGGCGCGGGCTGACTCGTGGCCTTCCAGGGTGCGGTCGCGGATGTACTCGCGTTCCATTCCGGACAGCGCGGCGAGCACGGTGAAGACCACGCCGGACGGGTCGTGCGAGCCCTGCAGCTCGCCGGTGAGGAACTCCAGGCCGATTTCGGCGGCGCGCAGCTGCTCGGCGAGCGCGGCGAGCTCGATGCCGCGGCCGAGCCGCTTGTGCTCGTGCACGACGATCGTGACGGCGGCGACGGACGCGCGGATCTCGCGGGCGAGGGCGACGGCCTTGTCGAGCTCGGGCCGGGTGACCGCGCGGGTCGAGATCTTCTCGGCGAAGATCCGCGTGATGCCCGAGGCATTCAGCGAGTCCGTCTGGGTGTCGAGCGACTGGCGGGCGGTGGAGGCGCGGGCGTACCCGATCCGCACGTGCCCCGTCGGCGCCGTGCCGGCCGATGCGGGGCGGGGCAGTTCGGTCCAAGCCGAGCCGGGCTTGCGGACCGGCGGGACCGGGACGGCGAGGGACTTGGCGAGGCGGGGCACCAGCCGGAACCGGGCGGTGTGGTACTGCGCGGCCACCCTGCCCCGGCCCGTCCGGCACGGCGACCCAGCCGGGGCAGCGCAGGACGACATCGGGCAGTCGCTGGCCTCAACGAGGAGGAAATCGTCGTCACTCACCCCAAGATCGTTTCTTGGGTTGTTGCAATCGCTCAAGCCGTATGCAACAACCCGTGAAACGCGGGTGCCCCTGCTAACGGCCCGCCAGGCGGGCTGTTTCACAGGTGGCCGCTTCTGAGACGGCGGACACGGAGCGGTACGTCTCTTTAGGCTCGCCGTATCGCTGGGTTGCGGCCCGTTCAGGTAGGCAGCAGTGCCGCCGCGAGGCTGTCGGACAGCCATCGGTTGAAGTCGGCGGTGCTCCAGCTGCGCTGAGCGACCAGCAGCCGGTAGAGGTGGCCGTCCGTGAGCGCCCAGCAGAGTTCCGCGGCACGTTGCTCGGTTATGCCGACGGCCAGTCCGTCCAGGGACGCGAGATACCGGATGAACACGGTAGCGCCCAACATCCGGTTGCGGCTCGCCTCGGCGAGCAGCTGTGCGGCCGCCGGGTCGATATCGGCTGCGGCGATGAGAACTTCGCCGAGCGGCGTGGTGCGGGCGGCGACGTCGGTCACGGTCTGCACCCAGAGCATGAGCGTCTTCCGCGGGTCGGACTCGGCCAGGATCGCCTTGATCGCCGGGCGGTCGGCCAGGGCGATCGGCTCGTCGTCGCCGACGATGGCCCAATCCAAGGCCAGCTTGAGCAGGGCCACCTTGCCGCCTACCGAGTTGAACACGGTACTCCGGCTCACGTGCGCGGCCTCCGCGATCCCGTCGATCGTCGTGGCCGCATAACCCTGGGCCAGGAAGAGGTCGTGAGCCGCGGTGACGATCGCCCGCCGGGTACGGCGGGCCTGCTCGTCGCGCACCTGCGACGCGTACCGCTTCCGCTGCTGGCTCGTCGGGTCAGGCGGCTGGGTCATCGCATCGGGCGGGCTCGTTGCGCCGGGTGGGGGGCTCATCGTGACCCGCCCGGGGCCTTGACTTCCCCCAAATTCGCTGGACTCTAAGTACAGTAATCATACCATCATTATACTGAACTTCCGCGCGTATGCGGTAACGACGGAGAAAGAAGGCGTGAGTCTGATGTCTGATGCCCCGTTTACCGGCGGCGGCTGGGACCGGCGGCGGTGGCTGATCCTGGGCGTGATCGCCCTGGCTCAGCTGATGGTGGTCCTGGACCTCACGGTGATGAATATCGCGCTGCCGTCCGCGCAGCGGGCGCTGGGTTTCACTACCGTGGACCGGCAGTGGGTGGTCATCGCCTACTCGCTGGCGTTCGGCAGCTTGCTGCTGCTGGGAGGCAGGCTGGCTGATCTGCTGGGCCGGAAGGTGACGTTCCTGGCCGGCCTGGTCGGTTTCGCGGGTGTGTCGGCCATCGGCGGCGCGTCGGTCAACTTCACCATGCTGATCACCGCGCGGGCCTGCCAGGGCGCGTTCGCGGCACTGCTGGTGCCGTCGGCGCTGTCGCTGCTGACCACCACGTTCACCGAGCAAAAGGACCGCGGCAGGGCATTCGCCGTCTACGGCGCGATCGCCGGGGCCGGCGGCGCGGTGGGCCTGCTACTGGGCGGCGCGCTGACCGAGTACCTGTCCTGGCGGTGGACGCTGTACGTGAACCTGATCTTCGCCGCGGTGGCCTTTGCGGGGGGAGCGCTGCTGCTGAAGCGCCAGCCGTCCCCGGTCAAGCCCAGGCTGGACATTCCCGGCGTGCTGCTGGTCTCCGCCGCGGTGTTCTGCCTGGTCTACGGTTTCTCCAACGCGGCTTCGCACAGCTGGTCAGCGCCGTCCACCTGGGGGTTCCTGGCCGCCGGCGTCGCGCTTGGCGTGCTGTTCGCGCTGTGGCAGGGGCGCGCTGCTCACCCGCTGCTGCCGCCCCGCGTAGTGCTCGACCGCAACCGGGGCGGCGCCTACCTGTCGATGCTTTTCGCCTCGGCCGGGCTGTTCGGGATCTTCTTGTTCCTGACCTACTACCTGCAGCAGACGCTGCACTACTCGCCGCTGGTGACCGGCGTGGCGTTCCTGCCGCTCAGCGCCGGCCTGATTATCGCGGCCAACCTGTCCACGATCGTGCTGATGCCCAGATTCGGGCCCAAGCCGCTGGTCGCGTCCGGGATGCTGGCCGCGGCAGGCGCGATGGTATGGCTGGCTCAGCTGGGCCCGCACACCGCCTATGGCGCGGGCGTGCTCGGCCCGACCATCCTGGCCGGAATCGGCGTGGGCCTGGTGATCGCGCCGGCGATCAACACGGGTACGTTCGGCGTGGCCCCGCAGGACGCGGGAGTGGCGTCCGCGACCGTCACGGTCGGCCAGATGCTCGGCGGCTCGGTCGGCGCGTCGCTGCTGAACACCATCTTCGCCGCCGCCGTCGCCTCCTACCTCACCGCGCACCTCGCCACCGCCCGGCTGATCGGCCGGCAGGCCCTGACCGGGCTGGCGCTGGCGCACGGCTACGACATTGCGTTCTGGTGGACCGCCCGCATCTTCGCCGCCGGCGCGGTCACCGCCGGCGCCCTGCTCCGCCCCGGGCCACTGCGCCCGGCGAGCACGCCGCCCCCGGCACACGCCGAAGTGACAACTGCACAAGCCAAGGCCGGCCCCGCTCTTCCCG
>JBKQQQ010001177.1:0-4910 GCA_052144275.1 Streptosporangiaceae bacterium | reverse complement strand
GGGTCGTGCTGAACGAGGCGGTCATCCGCCGCGTCGTCGGCGGCGCCGCGGCGCGACCTGGGAGTAACGGAAGCTGTCAGCGCCTGGACGGCGCTCACCAGACCGTAGGAATCGCTGGCAGGATCGCCGTGTGGGCGTCGGCCGAAGCACACTGCAAAGTGTTAACTTTGATGCATGACTTCCTATCCGCTGACCGCGGCCCGGACGCATCTGGGTGAACTTGTCGCGCAGGCGAGGTATACCCACCGTCCCGTCACCATCAGCGAGCACGGCAAGCCTGTCGTCGCGCTCATCAACATCGATGACCTCGCGGACCTTGAGGATCGGGCGGCGCTGGCCGATCACTTCGCTGAGAAGGCCGCCGGGCGCAGTGGAGTCAGCCTCGATGACCTGGATGCCGCGCTTGACCGGATCGACGCACAGACTTCTCCTTGAGCTTGACCGTCGTCTTCCGGGAGACGGCGCTGCGTACCCTGGCCCACATCCGCAGCGAGGACAAAGACGTGTTCGCCCGGACCCGTCGAGCCATCGCTTCGCTAGCTGACCAGCCGTATCCGGATGGCGCGGTTGCCTGGGGGCTCGCCTTCCCGGACCTGGTTACCGAAGTGGAAGGTGGCTCGGCTGTCAGGTGCCCAGGTCAGTTCCCAGACATCGTCACGTCCCTGCATCTTCTTTAAGGGATGGCGGCGCCGCAGAGGACTTGCTTGTCGGTGGCGGTGAAGACCAGCCGGCGGCCGCGTCTACCGTGGCATGGTCTGATGGTAGAAATATGCTACGTATTCTATACTTCTTCTATGGCGCTAAGCATCAAGAGCGACGAGGCGGACCGGCTTGCCCGGGAACTGGCTGCCGAGACGGGTGAGACGCTGACCGAGGCCGTCGAGATCGCACTCAGGGAGCGGCTTGATCGTGAGCACGCCAGGCACGGGGCCAGCATGAGAACGCGGCTGGCGCGGCTGGCGGCCGACGTGGCCGCGATGCGGGTGGCCGACGACAGGACGCCGGAGGAGATTATCGGCTACGACGATGCTGGCCTGCCGCGTTGACGGAGCCGGCGCGGCGGAGCCTCGTCGTCGATACCTCGGCGGCCGTGGCGGTCATCCTCGGCGAGCCGGGGAGCGAGGAAATCGCGGGCCACCTTGAGGATGCCCTCGCCCGGCTGATGCCGGCCGCCATCCGCGTCGAGCTGGGCATCGTCATCGAGGCCCGGCTGTGGCCTGCCGGGCAGGACGTTGTCGACCGGTTCCTCCGTGACGCCAAGGTCGACATCGTGCCCGTCGATGCGGACCTGACCGCCCGTGCGATGAGCGGCTGGCGGCGATACGGCAAAGGACGGCATCCGGCCGGGCTCAATTTCGGCGACTGCTTCACCTACGCGCTCGCTGAGCGGACCGGGCACGCCGTGCTGTGCACCGGCGACGACTTCGCCGCGACGGATATCACTGTGGTGCGCCCTCGGCCCACGCCGAACGAGGCCCAGGCCGCACCGGAGTAGCGGCCCTCCGGGAACTCCCGCCCAGGATCGGCAGCCGGTCAGACGTCGATGTCCAGGGACGCCTCGTCTAGGCCGGAGGCCGGGTAGGGGACGGTGATGCCCAGGCGCTCGGCCAGGGCGCGGGCCCCGGTCAGCAGCGGGTGGGCCTCGCCCAGGGCGGGGCGGCCGTGCGCCAGCAGGGTGCGGTCTAGCACGGGTGCGAGCAGCTTCGCCGCCTGCCTGGTATCGCCGATGGTGGCACAGCGCTCGGCTTCGTCGTAGCGGGCGGTGAGGATCACCGGGTGGCAGGGGTCGATCCCGGCGGTGGCCAGGTCGGTGACCGAGTGGAAGCACTTCGCGGCGCGCTTGGCGTCGCCCAGCCTGGTCGCCGCGCGGCCGAGCAGGACGAGGGTCCAGCCGTGCGCGGGCAGCGGCGGTCCGCCCTCGCCCATGGCGCCGCGCTCGCCCATAGCCTCGGCCTCGGCGTGGGCCAGCCGGGCCAGCGCGCTGGCCGCGTCCGCGGCCTCCCCGCGCAGCAGCGCGAGTTCGGCGAGGGAGCGGTCGAAGTCGGCGGCGAGCGGGTCGAGCCCGGCGTCCAGCGGCCACTCGCCGAGCTCCTCCCGGCTGGCCAGCAGGGTGGCGGCCGCCTCGTCGGCCCGGCCGAGCTCGCCGCTGGCCAGGGCGAGCTCGCCGCGGGCCAGCGCGAGCAGCCGCCGGGCGGTGTAGCCGAGCCGGAACGACACCTGGTCACGGAACCAGTTGGTCTCCGCCGTCTGGCCGGCCAGCAGCTCGAGCACGGTCCGGGGGTGCCGGAGCACGAGCGCCGCCTTGGCCAGCCAGATGAGATCTTCCTGGACCCGGTAGGAGGTGGCCAGGAACCGGCTGCGCCGGGTGTCGGCGGCCTCCTCCAGGTGACGCCGCGCGGCGATCGGATGGCCGGCCGCCAGCAGGGCCTGGCCCAGGACGATCCGGGCCTCGCAGGTATCGGCGTGCCCGGGGTCGCCCAGCCTGGCCTGCCGGTCCGCGAGCAAGCTGGCGGCCAGCCGCACGCTCTCGATCGCCTCGCCGTTGAGCCGCGCCACGTCGGTCCGGGTCCGGTCCGCCACGGTCAGCCGCCGCCACGCCGCCGCGTCCTGCGGCTGGCGTTCCAGCAGGGCCCGCCGGGTCTGGCGGACGCCGGCGATGACAGTCCTGGCCTGTTCGCCGTGCCCGGTCTCGGCGGCCATCGCGGCGAGGTTGTTGTCGGCGCGCGCGACCCGGGACTGGTCGTGGCCCAGGCCCTGGCCGGCGACCCGGCGGGACAGCTGCCACGCGTCCGCGGCCGTCCGCCGGTCCCCGTACCTGACCGCCGCCAGCCCGAGGTGGCTGGCGGAGTCGCTGAGCCGCTGCAGGTCGTGCCCGGTGGTATCGGAGATCGACGACGCCGGCCCGTCCAGGTCGGCACCGTCCAGGTCGGCACCGTCCAGGTCGGCCGCGAGGTTCTGCCAGAGCCAGACCGTCCGCTGCGCTTGCCAGATGCAGCGCCGGTGCAGGGTGCCGGCCTCGAGCAGGACCCGGACCACCACGGCGCTGGCGTTCGCCTCGGCCCGGGGGTCGGTCCGTCGGCGGGCGACGGCGGCCAGCGCCGTCTCGGCGCTCTCCAGGTCACGCGGCAGCGCGCCGGCCAGCCTGGTCAGGTCGCGTTCGAACCACAGCGCCGCCAGGCCGCGCGCGAGCAGGTCGACCGGACCCTCGCGGTCGGCCAGGCAGGTCCTGAAGGCGATGTCGGACAGCCGGGAGGCACTCTCCGCCAGGGTTGGCTCGGCCAGGTGGGTGACGGACTCCGCGCAGTCCCGGAGCACCGGGCGCAGGAAGTCGGTGAAGACGTCGCAGCGGCCGTGCCACGCCGCCGCCGCGACCCGGCCCCACGGGCTGTCCGGCCAGCTGGGCGGGGTAAGGTCGGTACCCGCGGCGAGCTTGCGCTTCTCCGCCGTGGAGATGTCCCCGATCCCGAAGCCGACCTGAGTCATCAGCGGCTGTTCGGCCCGGTGGAAGGCGACGATCACCCCGGTCGCGCCGACCGCGGCCGACCTGGCCGCCGTCACCGAGCCGATGGGCCCGGGCGGCGACCAGCTCGCCTGCCCGGCGAATTCCCGCCAGGCGTGGGCGGCGGCCAGCGCCACCAGAACCCGGCGGTTGTGCACCTCGTTGTAGAGCCAGACCGCGGAACGCCCGGTCTGCCCGGGCAGCTGGACCGCTGCGGCCACGTCCCCGGCGCGGACCACGTGGTAGGGCGTGTGACGCAGCACGGTCGCGGCGGCCGCGGCGATGGCCGCGAGCCGCTCGTCCTGTGCTGCCACCGCGCCCTCCTCTCATCTGGCCGCTCACCTGCACCAAGATGGTCATCATAGGCGCTAAACCTGAGAATGGCTTGCCCGTATTTTTCATGACTAAAGGCATTATGGTTCTTCTGTGTTGGCTCAGGTATTAGGCTCCGGCTGCCGGGCTGGTGCTCCCGGCTTGCTGCCGCTGAAGGAGCGCCATCCACGTGAGCTTCGGAGCCATGTCAATGCCGGATGGGTAGTGAGGGGGGCGGCCCGGGGGCCGGAGCTCCCGGGCCGCTTCATGTCACGGCGCCGCTCGCGCGGGCGTGGGCGGCCGCCGCGGCGGCGGCGGCGATACGGGTACCGGCTGGGGATGCGGAAGCTGACGCGTGGATCGTCCGGGGCTGGGCGGACGTCGCCGTTGGCTGCGTGGCCCTCGATGGCCCGGGGTTCGCCGGTCCGGGGCCCCGCATGACCAGGCGAGACGGCCCCGGCGCGTTCAGCGGCCTGGACGAGGTGGTCGGGTCCGTGCGCGTCGTCTCCGGCGGCCAGCATGCCGCCCGGCTCCGCTACCTGCGGCGGTTCGCCGGCCCGGTGCCGCCGTGGTACCCGGACACCCGGCGGGTGGCCGGGCCGATCCGCGGCGTCGGGGAGCGTGCCTGGCGTGCCGCCGGCCTGGTCGCGGAGTTCGGCGAGCTGCTCATCGCGACGGCCGCCCGGCTCCCGCCCGGCACGGCCTGCCCGCTGGTCAGCGCGCAACAGCTGGCGTGGGGCGTCCGCTACCGGCCCTCGCCGAGCGAGGGTCACCTCACGCTGCACCTGCCGACGGTCAACCGGCGGCTGGCCCGGCGTACCTGGATGTGCCTGCCCGGGCTGCCCGGCCCCGGTACCGCGATCGCCGAGGTGCCCTCCACCGCGACCCCGATGGCGCAGCAGATCTGGCGCGGCATCCACGAGGGGGCGCATCTGGACCATCTCAGCTCGCTGGCCAGGCTCAGCCATCCGCTGGCGCCGAACCCGGGGGAGTTCGGGGCCGGGCTGCTCGTCGCCGAGTCGTACGCGATGGCCGTCGAGATACTCGCCGCGGTGGAGTGCGTCCTGGCCGGCGAGGGGCACGCGGTGCGGCAGCTCGG
>JBKQQQ010001176.1:0-12864 GCA_052144275.1 Streptosporangiaceae bacterium | reverse complement strand
ACCACCCCGTGGGCGCCGAACGCGGCCGCCGAACGCACCACCGCACCCAGGTTGCGCGGGTCGGTGACGCCGTCCAGGGCGGCGATCAGCGGCAGCTGCCCGGCGTCGGCGGCCCGGGCGAGCAGGTCGTCGGGATGCGCGTAGTCGTAGGGGCGCACGCGAAGCGCCAGGCCCTGGTGCAGCGCACCGCCGGTGAGCCGGTCGAGTTCGGCGGCGCCGGCCTCGAGCACCGCCACGCCGCGGTCGGCGGCGAGCTTGATGGCCTCGCTGATCCGCTCGTCGTGCTGCACGCGAGCGCCGACGTACAGGGCCGCCGAGGGCACGCCGGCCCGCAGCGACTCGACCACCGGGTTGCGCCCGGCGACGAACTCGGCCGCGTCCCCGGCGCCGCGCGACGCCCGCGCGGGCGGGCCGGACGAGGTGAAGGACGAGGCGGAACCGTCGTCCTGATAACGGCTACGGGATCCGCCCGGGGCGAGACTGTCGTCCTGACGCCGGCCACGGGATCTGCCCGGGGCAGGGCCGTCGTCCCGCCGCCGGCCACGGGATCCACCCGGGGCGGCCGCCGCCGCGCGCCGCTGCGCCGGGTGGCCCGGCCGCATCGCCGCGGGCGGGGTAGGCCCCTTGCCCTCGAGGGCGCGCTTGCCATAGCCGCCCGTGCCCGGCCGCGGCTTGCCCGACTTCGTCTGGCCCGACCCGGGACGGCCGACCTTGGCGCGGCCAGCACCAGAACGACCAGTACCAGAACGGCTCGCACCAGAACGACCAGCACCAGAACGACCAGCTCGCGAGCTCCCGGCTCCGCTCAACGCTTCAGCTCCCATCGCGGGCCTTCGGGAGTGTCCTCGACGAGGACGCCGATCTCCTCCAGGCCATCTCTAATCGCGTCCGCGGTCGCGTAGTCCCGGCGGGCCCGGGCCGCGTCCCGCTGTTGCAAGGTCAGTTTCACCAGCGACCCGACCACGTCCCGCAGCCGGTCGCCGGCCCCGGGCCGTCCCGCAAAACCCGCCGAGGAGGACCAGTGCGGCGCGAGCGGGTCGAGGCCGAGCACGTCCAGCATGGCACGGAGCCGGACCAGGCTGGCGCGGGCGCCTGCCTTGTCGGACGCGGCCAGCGCCTGGTTGCCGTCCCGGACGCAGGCGTGCACCGCCGCGAGCGCCGCGGGGACGCCCAGGTCCTCGTCCATGGCCGAACGGAATGACACCGGCAGCCCTGGCGGCTCGTCCCCCGGGCCCGCCGCGGAGTCCATCCCGGGGCGGCCGATCATCCCTAGGCGACTGAGCACTTCGCTGGCCCGCAGCACGAAGCGCTCGATCCGCTGGTAGGCGGCGGCCGCCTCCTCCAGCGCCTCCTCGGAGTACTCGAGCAGCGACCGGTAGTGCGCCTGGACCAGGTAGTAGCGGAGCTCGGCGGGCCGCACCCGGGACAGCACGTCGGTGACGAGCAGCGAGTTGCCGCCCGACTTGCTCATCTTCTCCCCGGCCAGCCCGAGCAGCCCGTTGTGCAGCCAGTACCGGGCGAAGCCGTCGCCGGCCGAGCGGGACTGGGCGAGCTCGTTCTCGTGGTGCGGGAAGATCAGGTCCATCCCGCCGCCGTGAATGTCAAAGGAGGGCCCGAGGTACTTGGTGGCCATGGCCGAACATTCCAGGTGCCAGCCCGGCCGACCGGATCCCCACGGGGTCTCCCAGGCCGGCTCGCCCGGTTTGGCGCCCTTCCACAAGGTGAAGTCGCGCGGGTCGCGCTTGGCGCCAGCGTCGTCGGAGTCCTCGGCGGGCCGCATCTGGTCAAGCCGCTGGCCGGACAGGGCCCCGTAGTCCCGGTAGGAGTGCACGTCGAAGTACACGTCCCCGCCGCCCGGGTAGGCGTGGCCGCGCTCGATCAGGCGGCGGATCAAGACGATCATCTCCGGGATGTGCCCGGTGGCGCGCGGCTCGATGTCCGGCTGCCGGCAGCCGACCGCGTCGTAGGCCCAGGTGAACGCGCGCTGGTTCCGTTCGGCCACGATCCAGGGCGGGACGCCCTCGCGCTGGGCGGTGCGCAGGATCTTGTCCTCGATGTCCGTGACGTTGCGGCAGAAGGTCACCTGGTATCCGCTGGCCTCCAGCCAGCGGATCAGGACGTCGAAGCACACCCCCGACCGCAGGTGGCCGATGTGCGGCGGCGCCTGCACCGTGGCGCCGCACAGGTACACCGACGCCTGCCCCGGCGCGATCGGCGCGAACTCGCGCACCGCGCGGGCAGCAGTGTCATGAAGGTGCAACGTCACGCTGTCAAGGCTAAGGGATACGGGAAGTGCCTGGCGGGCGTAGAGCAGGCGCAGGTCAGCCCGCAGGCATCAGCTCTGCTGGCATCAGGAGGGCGGTGGCGATCGCGGCGATGCCCTCACCCCGGCCGGTCAGGCCGAGCCCGTCGGTGGTCGTGGCGGACACGCTGACCGAAGCGCCGGACAGCGCCTCGCTCATCACCTTCTCCGCCTCGGCGCGCCGCGGGGCGACCCGCGGCCGGTTCCCGATCACCTGCACCGCGACATTGCCGATGACGAACCCCGCCTCGCTGACCAGCCGGAACGTCTCACGCAGTAGCGATGTCCCGGACGCGCCCGCCCATTCGGGCCGAGACGTGCCGAAATTCTCGCCGAGATCGCCGAGGCCGACCGCCGAAAGCAAGGCGGTGCAGACGGCGTGACACGCCACGTCTCCGTCTGAATGGCCATCGAGACCCGCCGCGCCCGGCCACAGCAGGCCGGCCAGGTACAGTTCACGCGAGGCGGTCAGCGGGTGTACGTCGACTCCGATCCCGACCCGCGGGATCTGAGCGCTGGTGCGAATGCTCAGGTCGCCAGGACCTCGTCGAGCAGCGCCTCAGCCTTGTCCTCGTTGGTCTTCTCGGCCAACGCCAGTTCGCTCACCAGGATCTGCCGCGCCTTGGCGAGCATCCGCTTCTCGCCTGCGGACAGGCCGCGTTCCTTGTCTCGCCGCCACAGGTCCCGAACGACCTCGGCGACCTTGTTCACGTCACCGGATGCGAGCTTCTCCAGGTTGGCCTTGTACCGCCTAGACCAGTTGGTCGGCTCTTCAGTGTGCGGCGCGCGGAGCACCTCGAACACCCGCTCAAGCCCTTCGGCGCCTACGACATCACGAACGCCCACCAGCTCGGCATTGTCCGCGGGAACGCGTACAGTCAGGTCGCCCTTGTCGACCTTGAGGACCAGATAGGTCCGATCCTCACCCTTAATAGTGCGAGTCTCGACCGCTTCGATGCGAGCAGCCCCGTGATGGGGATAGACGACGGTATCGCCGACCTTGAAAGACATGTGGCAAGTACCCCTTCCGCTGAAGACCATCTTACCACGTCGCACGGTGTCGATAAAATGCTCTTGGTGGTAAATATGCAGGTCAGTACGGTTGTCGCCACTCCGTGCCGACACCGTTCAGCTGGCCGTGTCAATGTCGGCACCGCCACTCGAGGGCTTACAGCGTTTCACCTAGTCTACCTGAGGCAGCGGAACGCGCCGGGCATCTTACCGACTGACGGGGTGTTGGCGTGCTGGCCCGGGGGACGACGCTGGCCCCGGGGCCTCATACTGGATACCTAGGGTCCAAATTCGCGCCGGAGGTGACGGTGAATCCTGGCGGCGGATCAGGGTGGGACGAGCCTCCGCTCGACATCCAGATCCCAGATGACGCGCGTGAGCTCGACCGAGAGGTGCTGGCCTACCACCGGGAGCTGCGCGCGAAACGGCGCCGGGACCGGCTGCGGCGGCTGGCGGGACCCTTCGCCGGGCGCGCGACCGTCATGCCGCTGCTGGCCAGCATCCTGGCCGTGTGCCTGGTGGCAGGCGCGATGCTGTCGGTGGCCACGTTCAGCCCGGCGACGGCGCCCGCCGAGCAGACGCCCCGGCCGCCGACGGCGACCTCGACCGCGCCGCAGCGGCCAAGCACCAAGGCCCGGCCGTCCGCGACCAGCCCCGCCGGGTCCAGCGCATCCGCGGCCAGCGCATCCGCGGCCAGCAGAGCGAGCCGCTCGGCGAGCCCTGCAGCCCCGCCGACCGGGCCAAATCCCTCCGTCCGCTCCTCTGGTTAGGGCTCACCAGGAGCCCCGCGTTAACCCGCGGCGGCATGACCGCTACGATTTTCTTCCGTCCGACGGGAGTTAAATCGAGGAGGCCGCTAAGGTGACGCGCTGGAATCGCCGCCTGCTTCTTGGCGCCATAGCCGTGCTGTTGCCGGCGCTCGCCGGATGCGAGGCCGGCCTCAACGCGCCCACGCTAGAGTTCCACCCCGCCTCGAGCGGGGTCAGCATCATGCAGAACGGCATCACACTGGACAACGTGTTCGTGCTCGGGGCCCCGGTCGGCTCCGCGCTGCCGGCCGGCGGCCGGGCCGGAGTCTTCCTCGCGATCGAGGCGCAGAACGGTGACCGGCTGCTTTCGGTCAGCGCCCCGGCCGCCGCATCCGCGGTGAAGCTGACCGGCGGTTCGATCAACCTGCCGCCCCAGACGCTGGTCGACCTGGGCGGCCCCGTGCCCGAGATGGTGCTCACCGGGCTGGCCAATCCGCTCAGCGGCGGGGAGACGATCCAGCTGACCCTCCTCTTCGCGGAGGCGGGGGCGATCACGATCGGCGTGCCGGTCGAGCCGCACGCCTACGACTACGCGACCTACTCACCGCCGCCCATCCCCAAGCCCACGCTGTCGGCCAAGCCCAGGGCGCACGCGTCCGGCTCGGCCTCGGCCTCGGCCAGCGCGTCGGCGTCAGGCTCGGCGTCGGCCAGCCCGTCGGCCACGCCGTAGCCGGACGGGTCCGCAGGAACCACGACCCGTTCGGCCCGTCGGCCACGCCGTAGCCGGACGGGTCCGCAGGAACCACGACCCGTTCGGCCCGTCGGCCACGCTGTAAGCGGACAGGTCCGCACGCACGCCGGTCCGTTCGGCCGAAAATCTATTATCCCGAACGGACTGGCGTTCCTGCCTCTCAGTGCTGATTGCTTAGGCGGCTGATTCGAATTTGTAACCCAGGCCGCGCACGGTCACGATGTGCTGTGGCCTGGCGGGGTCCATCTCGATCTTGGCCCGCAGCCGCTTAATGTGCACGTCCAGCGTCTTGGTGTCGCCCACGTAGTCGGCGCCCCAGACCCGGTCGATGAGCTGCATCCTGGTCAGCACCCGGTCCGCGTTGCGCAGCAGCACCTGGAGCAGCTCGAACTCCTTCAGCGGGAGCTGCACCGTGCCGCCCCGGACGGTGACCACATGCCGGTCCACGTCCATCCGCACCGGCCCGGACTCCAGGGCCGATTCGGCCACGTCGTCGGGCTCGCCGCGGCGGCGCAGCACCGCGCGCATCCGGGCGACGAGCTCGCGGGAGGAGAACGGCTTGGTCACGTAGTCGTCGGCGCCGAGTTCCAGCCCGACCACCTTGTCGATCTCGCTGTCCTTGGCGGTCAGCATGATCACCGGCACGTTGGACTTCTCCCGCAGCGACCGGCACACCTCGCTGCCGGGCAGGCCTGGCAGCATCAGGTCGAGCAGGACCAGGTCGGCTCCGGTCCGGTCGAACGTGTCGAGCGCGTCAGGGCCGGTCGAGCAGACCGCGACCTCGAACCCCTCCTTGCGGAGCAGGTAGGAGATGGCGTCGCTGAATGAGTCTTCGTCCTCAACTACCAGCACGCGTGTCACTTCTGCTCCTTCTGGGCGCTACCGGTGATCGTGAGTTCTCTGCGGCTTCCGGGGCTCACGCAGCGCCTGTGCTGACATGCTCGCTCCGCAGCGGTATGAAGAGAGTGAAGGTGGACCCGGCGCCCTCGACGCTGCGCACCGTGACCTTGCCGTTGTGGGCCGCCATCACGTGCTTGACGATGGCCAGCCCGAGGCCGGTGCCGCCGGTCGCGCGCGAGCGCGCCGGATCGACCCGGTAGAAGCGTTCGAAGATCCGCTCCAGGTCGCGCTCGGGGATGCCGATGCCCTGGTCGGCCACGCTCAGCTCGGCGTTGCCGTCGCCGGTCTTCTTGGTGCTGATGACCACCCGGGTCCGCTCCGGGCTGTAGGCGACGGCGTTCTCCAGCAGGTTGCGCAGCGCGGTGATCAGCAGGTCCTCGTCACCCAGGACGGACAGGCCGCGGCTGCCGACCGACGTGAGGGCGATGCCGCGGGCCTGCGCCTTCATCCGGCAGCGGTCCAGGGCCTCGGCGACCACCACATCGAGCTCGACCGGGCGCGGGTCGGGCACGGGCTCGACCGCCTGAATCCTGGACAGCGTGATGAGGTCCTGGACCAGGTTGGTCAGCCGCTGCGCCTCCTGGCGCATCTTGCTCGCGAACCTGCGCACCGCCTCGGCGTCGTCGGCGGCGTCCTCGATCGTCTCGGCCAGCAGCGCCAGCGCGCCCACCGGCGTCTTGAGCTCGTGGCTGGTGTTGGCCACGAAGTCGCGCTTGACCTCGTCCACCCGGCGGCTTTCTGTCTGGTCCTCGGCGAGCACGAGGACCAGCCCGCCGCCGCCGACGGCGCCGAGCGGCGCGACCCGGACCGCGAAGCTCGTGGACCGGCCGCCGAACCTGGGCACCGGGACCTCGAACTCGCCTTCCCTGATCTCGCCGTCCCTGCGCACCTGACGGGCCAGCGCGGCGAGCTCGCTGACCATCAGGCGATCGCCCTTGACCAGCCCGAACGCGCGGGCCGCAGCGCTCGCCCGCAGCACCCGGTCGTTGCTGTCGACGACCACGGCCGAGGAGGAGAGGACGGAAAGGACGGAGGCGATGCCCGGCGGCAGCCTGGCGGGCTGTGGCGCCCGCAGCCGAGAGCTCCGTGCCTGGCGCGCGGTGCCGCCAGACCCGGCGGCCCTGGTTCTTATCGCCACGCGACCTCCGTAGTCGGCGCAGGCCAAGGCGGTGACCAGTAAAGACTCACATGCCTAATGGTATGCGCTAAGACCAGGCGCAGGACAGCGCGGCAGAACTCACCCGGGCGATATTCGAAGGTTATTCACCTGGCGGCAAACATCCGTTAATGCCAGCTTCGCCGGCTAGCGACGACCCTGGTTCTTGACCGCCTCGGCCGCTTCCGCGGCGGCATCCGGGTCCAGGTACCTGCCGCCCCGCGTGACCGGCCGGAACGCGTCGTCGAGCTGGTAGGCGAGCGGGATCCCGGTCGGGATGTTCAGCTCCGCGATGGCGGCGTCGCTGATCCCGTCCAGGTGCTTGACCAGCGCGCGCAGCGAGTTGCCGTGCGCCACGATCAGGACCGTCCGGTCGTGCCCGAGGTCGGGCACCACGGCGTCGTACCAGTACGGCAGCATGCGCTCCAGCACGTCCTTCAGGCACTCGGTGCGCGGCCTGGCCTCTGGCGGCAGGTTGGCGTACCTGGGGTCTGAGGCCTGGGACAGGGGGTCGTCGTCGGCGATCGGGGGTGGCGGCACGTCGTAGGAGCGGCGCCACAGCATGAACTGCTCGTCGCCGAACTCCCGCCTGGTCTGGGCCTTGTCCTTGCCCTGCAGCGCGCCGTAGTGCCGCTCGTTCAGCCGCCACGACCGGCGCACCGGCAGCCAGAGCAGGCCCGCTTCCTCCTGGGCGATATTGGCCGTCTGGATGGCGCGGGTCAGCACCGAGGTGTGCACCACCTCCGGGCGCAGGCCGGACTGGGCGAGCAGCTTGCCCCCGTTCACGGCCTCCTGCGCGCCGACCTCGGAGAGCCCGACGTCCACCCACCCGGTGAACAGGCCCTTGGAGTTCCATTCGCTCTCGCCGTGGCGAAGCAGCACCAACGTCCTCATAGCCAGAAAGCCTAGAGGAGGGAACAGGCGGCGGCTTGACGGGGTTGCTTAGAGCGTGCAGGAACTGCTGAGTCGCGCCCGCCGACGGGTGGCCCTCCGGCGGATCGCGACCATTAGCCTGCACACCTCCCCGCTCGACCAGCCGGGCACCGGCGACGCGGGCGGGCTGAACGTGTACGTGGTCGAGGTGGCCAAGCAGCTGGCCAGCCGCGGCGTCGAGGTGGAGATCTTCACCCGCGCGGTCTGTCGCGACACGCCCGCCGCGGTGGAGCTGATGCCGGGCGTGCTGGTCCGCAACGTGGTGGCCGGCCCGTTCGAGGAACTCGACAAGAACGACCTGCCCGGCCAGATCTGCCCGTTCACCTTCGGGGTGCTGCGCACCGAGGCCGACTACGCGCCCGGCCGGTACGACCTGGTGCACGCGCACTACTGGCTGTCCGGCCAGGTCGCCGCGGCGGCGGCCGAACGCTGGGGGGTCCCCCTCATCCAGTCCATGCACACCCTGGGCAAGGTCAAGAACCTGGCCCTGGCCGGCGGCGACTGCGCCGAGCCCGAGATCAGGATCCGCGGCGAGGGCGAGGTCGTGGCGGCCGCCGACCGGCTGGTCGCCAACACCACGGAAGAGGCGCGCCAGCTGGTCGAGCTGTACGGCGCCAGCCCCTGGCGGGTGGAGACGGTCAGCCCGGGCGTGGACCTGTCGGTGTTCCGGGCCGGGCCCGCCGTGGAGGCGCGCCGCCGGCTGGGGCTGCCCGCCGACGCGGTGGTTCTGGTCTTCGCCGGCCGGATTCAGCCGCTGAAGGGCCCCGACGTCGTGCTGCACGCCGCGGCCGCGCTGCTGCGGTCCTCCCCCGCGCTGGCGGACAGGCTGGTGGTCGTCTTCGTCGGCGGGCCGAGCGGGTCCGAGGTCGGCGCGCCCGGCCGCCTGGACGGCCTCGCCGACGCGCTCGGCCTCTCGGGATGCGTCCGGCTCGAGCCGCCGTGCCCGCAGCGCGAGCTGGCCGACTGGTACCGGGCCGCCACGGTGGTGCTCGTGCCGTCGCACTCGGAATCGTTCGGGCTGGTGGCGCTGGAGGCTCAGGCCTGCGGGACGCCGGTGGTCGCCGCCGCCGTCGGCGGGCTGCGCACCGCGGTCAGGGACGGCTTCTCCGGCATCCTGGTGGACGGGCACGATCCGGTCGTGTGGGCGCGGGTGCTTTCCGGGCTGGTCGCGTCGCCCGGACGGCTCGCGGAACTGTCCCGCGGCGCGCTGGCGCACGCGTCGGGTTTCGGCTGGCACGCCACCGCCGACCGGCTGATCGACGTGTATACCGGTGCCATGGACGAGGCGACCGAGACCGTGCGCGCATGACCGGAGTTCCCGGGCCTCCCGCCGCTGCTGTGCCTCCCGCCGCTGCTGTGCCTCCCGCCGCTGCTGTGCCTCCCGCCGCTGCCATCGAGGCGGCCCTGGCCGAGCTCGGCCTGCCGTACGAGAACCCGCGGCCCGGCGCCTACCTGGTCAAGCTCGAGGGCCAGCACAAGCTGGCCACCATGGCCTGGCTGGTCGTCGGCGCGCACAGCCTGGGCGTGGAGGCGTTCTTCTGCCGCCAGCCGGACGAGAACCACGAGGCGTTCTACCGCTTCCTGCTCGAGCGCAGCGGCCGCATGTACGGGGTCCACTTCACCCTGGACCCGGTGGGCGACGTGTACCTGACCGGGCGGCTGCCGCTGTCCGCCGTCTCCACCGCGGACATCGACCGGCTGCTCGGCTGCGTGCTCAGCTACTCCGACGAGAACTTCGACACGGCGCTCGAGCTCGGCTTCGGCTCCGCGATCCGGCGCGAGTGGGCCTGGCGGGTCAAGCGCGGCGAGAGCCTGGCCAATCTGCGCGCGTTTGCCCGCTTCGCCGACCCCGAGGGCTAATCGCGCGCCGTCTCTCCTATTGGATGAGCCGTATTGCGGGTACATTGACGACCGTGAACCGGTTGGGCGATCTTGAGCGGGCCATCATGGACGTGCTCTGGGAAACAGATACATCTCTCACCGTGCGCGAAGTCAGTGCTAGGCTGACCGAGCGTAATCTAGCTCACACCACCGTAATGACGGTGCTCGACAGGCTCGCGAAAAAGGGCTTCGCCAGGCGGGAGCGCGATGGGCGCGCCTGGCGTTACTGCCCCGCCGCTACCCGCGAGACCTATGTAACCGAGCTCATGCTGACCGCACTGGCGCAGACCGGTGACCGGACGGCGGCATTGACCCGGTTCGCACAGTCCGTATCTGGCGTCGAGGCTGAGGTCTTGCGCGACGCCCTGGAAGTGATCGAAGGTAGCGGCGAGGGAGATGACGGGACTTGAGGACGCGGCGCTTCTCGCCGTAGTTGCCATCGGGAGCGCGCTCGGCGCTTCGGCACTGGCTCAAGCTAGCTGGCCGCGACGGTCGCCGGCCGCGGCCATCTTGTTGTGGCAGGCGCTCGGCCTGGCCTCGGGCCTAGCCGCCGTCGGCACGCTGATCGGCCTGGCCATGCCGGCCAGCAACGCGGGCGTGGCGCGCTCAGTACTGCAGGTGGGCGCGCTGCTCCGTTCGGGCGAGGTGTTCCGGCTGACCGGCGTGTCCGGCGGGCAAGACGGCCTGCCGACGGTCATCGTCGCCGTCCGGCTGACCTGCCTGGCCGCCGGGCTGGTCCTGCTCGCGTTGCTGTGCTGGGTGCTCGTCGCCGTCTCAGTCGCGGCGGTGCACGCCAGGCGGCGACAGCGCGCCCTGCTCACGCTGCTCGCCCACGGCGACCCGAAGGTGCCAGGCGCGCTCGTCGTCGACTACCCGAGCGCGGCCGCGTACTGCCTGCCCGGACTGCGGTCGCAGATCGTGGTCAGCGTCGGCACCCTGGAGTTGCTCGGCCGCGGCGAACTGGCGGCCGTGCTCGCGCACGAGCGAGCCCACCTGCGCGAGCGTCATGACCTCGTGCTGCTGCCGTTCACCGCCCTGCGGCGCGCCTTCCCCAGGTCCGCCACCTGCACCGACGCCCACCGCTGCGTGGCGCTGCTGGTCGAGATGCTCGCCGACGACCGCGCGCTGCGAGGCCGCCCGGCGCGCGAACTCGTGTCCGCCCTGGTGCGTTTCGGCACGGCCGACACCTGCCCAGTGCCGGCCGGCGCGTTGGCCGCCGGGGAAGGCGAGGTAGCCGCCCGGGTCACCCGGCTGCTCCCGCCGGTGCGGCCGCTGCCGACCGCCATCGTGCTGGCCATCTGCCTGGCGTCCGCCGTGCTGGTCGCCGTGCCGATCACGCTGCTCGTCGTCTGATCGCGTCGTCGTCTGATCGCGCGGCCCTGCTGGTGATCGCGCGGCCCTGCTTGGCTTCTTACCAGGGGCCGTACGGACCCGAGCTGGTTCCTCCGTTTTTGGGGAAGTTCTTCACCTTGGGACGGACGTCAGCCAGGTAGATGGCGGCCGCGACGAACGCGGCGACCGGCAGGATCGAGGTCGGGCCCACGCGGTACACCGCCCCGGCCAGCCCGACCACGGCGGCGACGCCGAGGATGATCAGCCACAGCTGCTTCGTCTGCTTACCTGTGGCCACGAAGGCCTGGCCCGGCCTGGTGATGGCGTCGATGAAGGCCCACGCCTCGACGATGAACGCCACGAGGCCGAGAGCCAGGAAAAAGTAGGTCAATGGGGTATACGCGGAACCAAACACGGGGATCACGCTACCTAATCGGAGGCACTGTCGGGTCTGGACGAGGTTACGGTCTGCTGACCTGTCGTCTGCCGCGTCGTCTGCGCAGCTTCTGCTTCTGCTTCGATGGCGGCCGCCGCCTCCATGGCCGCTTGCGCTTCCATGGCTGCCGCTGCTTCCATCGCCGCTTCTGCTTCCATGGCGGCGGCTTCCAGCGTGTCCGCTTCCGCGCCCGGCGCCCCTGAGACGAGCTCGGCCGGGCCGGCCGCCGTGTCCGCGCTGGCCTCGGCGTCCTCAGCGTCCTCGGCGGCGGCCGCGTTCTCGCGGCGGAACGACTCGTAGATCTCCATCAGCACTTGCTTCTGCCGTTCGGAGAGCTGCGGGTCGGCCAGCAGGGCGGACCGGACGCCCGAATCGGCCGGCCTGTCCTCGAGGATCCCGGCCTGCACGTAGAGGGCTTCCGCGGAGATGCGCAGGCCCTTGGCGATCTGCTGCAAGATGTCCGCGCTCGGCTTGCGCAGGCCGCGCTCGATCTGGCTCAGGTAAGGGTTGGACACCCCGGCCGACTGAGCCAGCTGGCGCATCGAGATCTTCGCCTGCTCGCGCTGCTCGCGGATGTATTCGCCGATCGAGTTAACACTCACGTTACGCATGCCTCCAGTCTGCCACCGCGTGCTTGCAATTGCAAACGCCCAGCAAGCACCCCGCGCCTGCCTCGCCAGCGCCTCGCACCCGGCTCCAAACCCGGCATTTTGCCCATATCTCCACCGCAGGGATTGGCATGGTTGTGGCAGCCTGGTCACTCTTCGGGGTACGTTGCCGCATCCATGACCGGCGCGGCGGGCGGCTCAGGCGCGGCGGGCGGGGATGCCGAGGAAGGTGCGCGCCTCGGCGGGGCGCATCGGCGGCCGCTGCGCGATGCTGGCCAGCTCGGCGGCCCGCTCGACCAGCTCGGCGTTGCGGGCGACGGGCCGGCCGCGGGCGAAGGTCAGTGTGTCTTCCATGCCGACCCGCAGGTGGCCGCCGGCCCCGAGTGCCCCGAACATCACCGGCAGCGCGGTCCGGCCGATCCCGGTGGCCGACCAGGTCGCGCCAGCCGGCAGCGCCGCCAGGGCGGCGGCCAGCGTGGCCACGTCACCCGGCATGCCGCCGGGCACGCCCATCACCAGGTCGCAGTGCACGTGCCCGCCGGCCGGCGGCCCGAACTCGGCGAGCAGCCGGTGCAGCGCCGCCACTTGCCCGAGGTCGAACAGCTCGAACTCCGGGACTACCTGGCGCTTCTGGGTCAACTGGTACAGGTCCTTGACGAACGGCCAGGGGTTGGCGAACACGTCGTCACCGAAGTTGACCGTGCCGCAGGTCAGCGAGCAGGCGTCCGGCGCTGCGTCCAGGACGGCCAGCCGGCTTTCGAAGCTGTCGGTCACCGCGCCGCCGGTGGACAGCTGGACGATGAGG
>JBKQQQ010001175.1:0-8532 GCA_052144275.1 Streptosporangiaceae bacterium | reverse complement strand
AGCAGCCACTGCGGACGATCGTCCGGCCGCGGGACGCGGCGGGTTTCATGGGCCTGATGCCCGCCTACTCTCCGGGCGCCGGCTACGGGCTGAAGGCCATCTGCATCACGCCGGGCAACCCGGCCATTGGCAAGGATGCGCATCAAGGCGGGGTGCTGCTGTTCGCGGCGGACACGGGGGAGCTGCTGGCCCTGGTCAACGCGTCCGCGGTCACCGAGATCAGGACCGCGGCTACCTCCGCCGTCGCCACCGACCTGCTGGCCAGCCCCGGTGCCGCCGAACTGGCCATCATCGGGACCGGCGTGCAGGCCCGGGCGCACGCGCACGCCATCGCCGCGACCCGGCCGCTGACCGGGATCCGCCTGGCCGGACGCGACCTCGCGCGGACCAGCGCGGTGGCCGCCGAGCTGGCCGGGCAGCTGGGCCTGCCGGTCACCGCCCATGACGACGTGGCCGCGGCGGTCGGCGGTGCGGGCATCGTGGTCACCGCGACCACCTCGTCGCGCCCGGTGCTGCGCCGGGAGTGGCTAGCCCCGGGCGCGCACGTGAACGCGGTCGGCTCGTGCGTGCCGGCCGACCGGGAGATCGACACCGCGACGATGGCCGAGGCGGCCATCTTCGCGGACCGCCGCGATTCCGTGCAGAACGAGGCCGGCGACTACCTGCTGGCCGAACGCGAAGGGGTGGTCAACCCGGTCCGGGCCGAGCTCGGCGAGCTGCTCACCGGGACAGCGCCCGGTCGCGCCGGCGCCGACGAGATCACCCTGTTCGAGTCGCTCGGCCTGGCCGCCGAGGACCTGGCCGCGGCGAGCTACCTGTACGAGAAGGCGAGCCGCCTGGGCGCGGGGACCGCCGCTGATTTCTAGGCAGGCCGGCGACCTGCGGACGGATCTTGGCGCTCTTCGCTATCGTGGAAGGTAACGGGGCCGGGCATAACGGCGGCGGATCCGGTGCTTGAAAATAGGACGCGGCGGAGCCCGGAAGCGGCGACCCGGCAGTGCCGACCCGGGGGGCGACCCCCGGAACCCCCGGAAATGTCAGACCCCCCGGCTACCATCGCCAAGCGACCCGTCCACCTACTTTCGGAGCCCTAAGAGAGCAGAGGCGCAGTGGCTGACCGGCTCGTCGTTCGCGGCGCCCGCGAGCACAACCTGAAGGATGTCTCGCTTGACCTGCCGCGGGACGCCATGATCGTGTTCACCGGGCTGTCCGGCTCGGGCAAGTCCAGCCTGGCCTTCGACACCATCTTCGCCGAGGGCCAGCGCCGGTACGTGGAATCGCTGTCCGCCTACGCGCGGCAGTTCCTCGGCCAGATGGACAAGCCCGACGTCGACTTCATCGACGGGCTGTCGCCCGCGGTCTCGATCGACCAGAAGTCCGCCAGCCGTAATCCGCGCTCGACCGTGGGCACGATCACCGAGGTGTACGACTACCTACGGCTGCTTTACGCCAGGATCGGCAAGCCGCACTGCCCGATCTGCGGCCGGCCGATCGCGCGGCAGATGCCGCAGCAGATCGTGGACCGGGTGCTCGAACTGGAGGAGGGCACCAGGTTCCAGGTGCTCGCCCCGGTGGTGCGCGGGCGCAAGGGCGAGTACGGCGAGCTGCTCAGGGAGCTGCAGACCAAGGGTTACTCACGGGCCCGGGTCGACGGCACGATCGTGCGCCTGGACGAGGCCCTGTCGGGTCAGCTGCCGGCCCTGAAGAAGTACGAGAAGCACGACATCGAGGTCATCGTCGACCGGCTGGCGGTGAAGGACACCGCGCGGCGCAGGCTGACCGACTCAGTGGAGACCGCGCTCGGCCTGTCCGGCGGGGTGGTCGTGCTCGACTTCATCGACCTGCCCGAGAACGACCAGCACCGCGAGCGGATGTACTCCGAGCACCTGGCGTGCCTGTACGACGACCTGTCCTTCGACGAGCTCGAGCCGCGCTCGTTCTCGTTCAACTCGCCCTGGGGCGCCTGCCCCGACTGCACCGGGCTCGGCACCAAGCTCGAGGTCGACCCGGAGCTGATCGTCCCGGACGAGTCGAAGTCGCTCGCAGAGGGCGCGCTCGCGCCGTGGAGCGGCGGGCACATCAGCGACTACTTCGAGCGGCTGATCCAGGCTCTCGGCGACACGCTCGGGTTCCGGATGGACACACCCTGGGCGAAGCTGCCGGCGAAGGCCAAGCAGGCCCTGCTACGCGGCTACGACCTGCAGGTACACGTCCGGTACAAGAACCGGTACGGCCGGGAGCGCTCGTACTACACCACATTCGAGGGCGTGATCCCGTGGGTCGAGCGGCGGCACGCCGAGGCGGAGTCCGACTCGAGCCGGGAGAAGTTCGCCGGGTATATGCGCGAGGTGCCGTGCCCGTCCTGCCACGGCGCCCGGCTCAAGCCGGTGTCGCTTGCGGTGACCGTGGACGGCAGGTCGATCGCCGAGCTGTGCGCGCTGCCGGTCGGCGAGCTGGCTAAGCTCCTGCTCACCCTGGAGCTTTCCGACCGCGACCAGCAGATCGCCCAGCGGATCGTGAAGGAAGTCAACGCGAGGATGGGCTTCCTGCTCGATGTCGGGCTCGACTACCTGACCCTGGACCGGGCGTCGGCCACGCTGGCCGGGGGCGAGGCGCAGCGGATCAGGCTCGCCACCCAGATCGGCTCCGGGCTGGTCGGGGTGCTCTACGTGCTGGACGAGCCGTCCATCGGGCTGCACCAGCGGGACAACCACCGGCTGCTCGAGACGCTGCTGCGGCTGCGCAACCTGGGCAACACGCTGATCGTCGTGGAGCACGACGAGGACACGATCCGGGCGGCGGACTGGGTGGTGGACATCGGGCCGCGGGCGGGAGAGCACGGCGGCAACATCGTGGTCTCCGGCACGGTCGCGGACCTGCTGGCCAGCCCGGAGTCGCTGACCGGCGCCTACCTGTCCGGACGGGAGTCCATCCCGGTCCCGGCCGCCCGCCGGCAGCGCAGCAAGAACCGTGAGGTCGCGGTCAAGGGCGCGAGCGAGCACAACCTGCGCGGAGTAGACGTGGCGTTCCCGCTCGGGTGCCTGGTAGCGGTCACCGGGGTGTCGGGCTCGGGCAAGTCCACGCTGGTCAATGACATCTTGTACAAGGCCCTGGCCCGCGAGCTCAACGGCGCGCGGACGGTGCCCGGCAAGCACACCAGGATCACCGGCATCCAGCACCTGGACAAGGTGGTCCACGTTGATCAAGGGCCGATCGGGCGTACGCCCCGGTCCAACCCGGCCACCTATACCGGCGTGTTCGACCACGTCAGGAAGCTGTTCGCGGCGACCACCGAGGCCAAGATCCGGGGCTACCAGCCGGGCCGGTTCTCGTTCAACGTGAAGGGCGGCCGGTGTGAGGCCTGCTCAGGCGACGGCACCATCAAGATCGAGATGCAGTTCCTGCCCGATGTCTACGTGCCGTGCGAGGTCTGCCACGGCGCCCGGTACAACACCGACACCCTGCAGGTGCACTACAAGGGCAAGACGATCGCCGAAGTCCTGGACATGCCGATCGAGGAGGCGGCCGAGTTCTTCGAGCCGGTGCCGGCCATCCACCGGCACCTGAAGACGCTGGTCGACGTGGGCCTCGGCTACGTCCGGCTGGGCCAGCCCGCGCCCACCCTGTCCGGCGGCGAGGCCCAGCGGGTCAAGCTCGCCTCGGAACTGCAGCGCCGGGCTACCGGCCGGACCATCTACGTCCTCGACGAGCCGACCACCGGCCTGCACTTCGAGGACATCCGCAAGCTGCTTGGCGTGCTCACCCGGCTGGTCGAGACCGGCAACACGGTCATCGTGATCGAGCACAACCTCGACGTCATCAAGACCGCGGACTGGGTGATCGACCTCGGCCCCGAAGGCGGCGCAGGCGGCGGCACGGTCATCGCCACCGGCCCGCCGGAGCGCATCGCCGCCGTCGAGGAAAGCTACACCGGCCAGTTCCTCAAGAAGCTCCTCGACGTCTAGCCGCAGGCCCTTCCGCGGGCCTTGCTGCTGGTCGCCGGGGTGCGGCGGGGACAATGGGACGTGTGCAGATCAACACCGAGGGCGGGACCGCGCAGGCCGAACTCGACGGGGATGGTACCGCCGCACGGTTCCTCCTCGTGCTCACCCATGGCTCGGGCGGCACCGTCGGCGCGCCCGACCTGCTGGCGGCTCGTGACGCCGGGCTCCAGTCGGGAGGGATGGTGGCGCGCGTCACGCAGCCGTACCGGGTCAGGGGCGCCCGCGCTCCCGGTTCGCCGGTCCGTCAGGACACGGCCTGGGCCGAGGTCGTGTCCGCGCTGCGGGAACTGGCGCCCGGCGCCCCGCTCGTCCAGGGCGGACGCAGTAACGGCGCGCGGGTAGCCTGCCGCACCGCCGCCGCGGTGGGTGCTCGCGGCGTGATCGCGCTGGCGTTCCCGCTGTCCCCGCCGCGGCGCTCGCCGGCCGGCGCGTCCCGCGTCGCGGAACTTCACGCCGCGCGCGAGGGCGGAGCCAGGGTGCTCGTGGTGAACGGGGAACGTGACCCGTTCGGGATTCCTGCTGCCCAGGATGTGGACCGGGTGGTCGTCGTGCCGGGGGAGACGCACGCCCTGAAAGGCCATCGCGGGGCGATCGTCACCGCTATCACCGAGTGGCTGCCCACTGTGCTGTGACTGGCGGCCGGTGCCTGCGGCCGGTGACCGGGCGCAGGGCGGCGAGAGGTTAAAAAAGAGTTAAAAGAGTCGTCAGACCGGGCATCCCGGTGGTCCCGCGAGATGCCCGGGGCGGATCAGGCCGCTGGGGCCTGCCCGCCGTGCCCGTGGGCCACGCCTACCGGACGGTCAAAGGCGGCGAGGTCGGTGGGCCGGTGCGGTGCGATGGACGCGCCGTCAGGTAGTAGTTCGCCGGTGTCTTCGAAGATCACGACGCCGTTGCAGAGCAGGCTCCAGCCCTGCTCCGGGTGGCTGACGACGGTGTGCGCCGCTTCCCGGTCCGGAGCCGAAGGAGCCGGACAGGGCGGCGAGTGTGGGCACATATCAGTGCCTCCTGGCTGTTTCATGTGCGTATTCTCAGTTAATGATAGTGTGCCGCAGCTAATGAGATCGCTCACATGGCTCGTGCTGATCGTTTTCCCGATCGCCATCTGTAGCTTTCCGCTAGTTACCCGCTGACACTTGCTGACTACTAGTTGTCACTTGCTGTTTTAGGTGCCGTGTTGAGCAAAACATTGGCCTAGACCAACTGTGCCCCTTCGAGCCGCGTCGCGCAAGCGACACGCACAACTCCAACAATCGATTGCTGCCCATACGCCCCCCTTGGGTGATCTGGCCGCAGCTTGATCGCCCCCTACATCTGGAGACGTCGACCCCTGCCGGATGGTTCACAGGGAAGACCTCAGAATTTGATTACGCGCGGCCCGTGGCGAGGGGCCGGCGCGGGGAACTCGTCGGCATCATCGTTGCGAGCCGACTGGAGCGTACCCCTTGGCCTCGCCTAAGAGCCGGTAAACGCCCGCATTGGCCGGGCAGCCACGGGGCTGCCGACCCAGGATGAGACGCTGACCCGGCGGGCGGAAAGGCCCGGGGGCAGGCCGGGAAGAGGCTAGACGGCCGGCTCGAACGGGACGGCCGGGATGCCGTTCAGGCGGTGGTTCTCACGCAGCGTGAGCAGGTGCTCGGCCTCGGCCGTGAGGGCGTGTACGTGCGGCTTGGCCATCGCCTTGCGCCGGTAGATGCGGTCGTCGTAGCCGAGCGGCCCGATCGCCGCGCGCCGCGCCGCGTAGGCGGCCCGTACCGCCGCGGTGAGCGCGGCGTCGAGTGCATCCGCAAGGCGGCGTAGCTCGGTGACGGGGGCGTGCCGGGCCTGCGCCTGCCTGAGCCCGTCTTCCGCCTCGCGGGCGGCTTCGAGGAGCTCGTCGCGGCGCGCGGCGAGCGCCACGTCGGCCTTGTACTGCTGCTCCGCCTCACTGCTCGGCTTCGGTCGGCCCATGACCCCAGGTCTCATGACCGTCCAGCCTACGCGGGCCGCCGGGCCGCCCGCACGGCGGGTGAAGCTGTGCCGGCGTGCCCGGCGACCCCTCGCCCCGGCCGTAAGGGTCACCGCCGGCGTCGGCCCGCCAGGCCAGGAGCTCAGGCGAGGCTGGCGGCCCAGCTTGAGTGCAGCGCGGCGTACTCGCCGTCGCCGGACATCAGCTCGCCGGGCGGGCCGTCCTCGGTGATCCGCCCGCAGTCCAGGACGAGGACCCGGTCGGCGATCGCGACCGTGGACAGCCGGTGCGCGATAATGACCGCGGTCCGGCCGGCCAGCACGGTGCGCAGCCCGGCCTGCACCAGCCGCTCGCTCGGGATGTCGAGCAGCGACGTGGCCTCGTCCAGGACGAGCACGGCCGGGGCGGCCAGGAACGCCCGCGCGAACGAGATCAGCTGGCGCTGCCCGGCCGACAGCCGGCCACCGCGCTTGCCGACCGGGGTGTCGTAGCCCTCGGGCAGCGCGGCGATGAAGTCGTGCGCGCCGATCATCCGGGCCGCGGTCTGGACGTCGGCGGCCGACGCGTCCGGGCGGCCGAGCCTGATGTTGTCCGCGACCGAACCGTCGAACAGGAAGTTCTCCTGGGTGATCACGATGATCTCGGAGCGGAGCACGGAGTCGGACAGCTGCCGCAGGTCGACCCCGTCCAGCGTGATCCGGCCCGAGCGGGGGTCGTAGAACCGGCCGAGGAGCCGGGCGATCGTCGTCTTGCCCGCACCCGTCTCGCCGACCAGGGCGACCGTCTGCCCGGCCGGTATGTCGAGGTCGAGGCCGGGCAGGACCAGGTTGTCCCGGTAGCCGAAGGTCACCGACTCGAACCGCACCTGCCGCCCGGCCGGGACCGGGTTGCGTTCGCCGGGGGCCGGGGCCCGGTCGGCTGGGGCCCGTCCGGCCGGGACCAGCGCCGGGGCCAGGGTCGGCAGCGACCCGGGGGCCGACGGCTCGGGCACCGCGGCGTCCTGCTCGAGCACGCCGGAGATCTTCTCCAGGCCCGAGGCCGCCGACTGGAAGATGTTGTAGAACTGCGACACGTCCTGCAGCGGGTCGAAGAAGCGCTGCAGGTAGAGCAGGAAGGTCGCCAGGACGCCGACCTTGAGGTTGCCCTCGATCGCGAGCAGCCCGCCGTAGCCGAGCACCACCCCGGTGATGATGTTGCCGACCAGCGAGATGGACGGGCCGTAGATCGCGATGAGCCGGGAGGCGTGGGTGCTCGCCTCGGCGTAGTCCTGTCCCAGGCCGGAGAAGATGTCGGAGTTCCGATTCTCCCTGCGGAACGCCTGCACCGCCCGGATCCCGCCGAACGTCTCCACGAAATGCACGATGACCAGCGCGATGGCCTCCCTGGTCCGCCGGTAGGCGCTGGCCGACTCGCGCCGGAACCAGGCCGTCAGCCAGATCAGCGGGATGAAGCCGGCCAGCACCACCAGGCCGAGCTTCCAGTCGAGCAAGAGCATGCCGGTGCCGACGAGCAGCAGGGTCAAGACGGCCGCGATCAGCGAGTCGAGCCCCTCCTCGAACAGGTCGGAGATCGCCTCGATGTCGGAGGTCTGCCGGGAGATGACGCGCCCGGAGGTGTAGTCCTCGTGGAACGCCACCTCCAGGCTGAGGAAGTGCGCGAACAGGCGGCGGCGCAACTCCAGCACCACCTTCTGGCCGACCTGCCCGGTCATGGTGACGAACATGCGGGTGGTGACCGCCTGCACTCCGACCGCGACGGCGAACGCGGCCGCGATGACGAGCAGGGGCGCCGCGTCATGGGCATGCAGCAGCGGCGGCAGGCCGGTGTCGATGGCAATGCCGACCAGCCACGGCCCGGCCAGCACGGCCAGGCTTTCCACCACGATCAGCGAGATGGTGGCGATGACCGCGCGCCGGTACGGGCGCAGCAAATCGCCGAGCAGCCGCCTGCTCCGCTCGCGCAGCAGCGCGGCCAGCCCGGTGCTGACCTCATCGGCCTTCTCGGCGGCGACTCCCCGCCAGGAGTCCGTGGCGGTCACCCGGTTGCCTCCAGATCTTCCACGTCCATGAGCGCCGCGTACTCCGGGTTCGACGCCAGCAGTTGCCGGTGGCTGCCGCTGGCGGCGATCACCCCGCCGGACAGCAGCGCCACCGTGTCGGCCAGCGCCACCGTGGACGGCCGGTGGGCCACCACCAGGGCCGTCGAGCCGGCCAGGATCTCGTGCAGCGCCCTGGTCACCCGCTCTTCGGTGTGCACGTCGAGCGCGGACAGCGGGTCGTCGAGGATGAGCACGTCCGGCCGGGCCAGGATGGCCCGGGCGAGCGCGATCCGCTGCCGCTGGCCGCCGGAAAGGGCCATGCCCTGCTCGCCGATCCTGGTGTCCAGGCCCCACGGCAGGTCGTAGGCGAACCGGGCCTGGGCCGCCGTCAGCGCGGCCTCCACCGCGTCCTCATCCGCGTCCGGCGCGCCGAACATCACGTTCTCCCTGACGCTGGCGGAGAACAGCGTCGCGTCCTCAAAGGCGCAGCCGACCGCCGCGCGCAGCCGCTCGAGCGGGAGGTCGCGGACATCCGTGCCGTCCAG
>JBKQQQ010001174.1:0-2879 GCA_052144275.1 Streptosporangiaceae bacterium | reverse complement strand
TGCCATCGATGGCAAACGTAATCCGGAGGGGTGGCCGGCCGATCCGCGAGATCGTGGACGGAAACCGCCGCCGGAAGGGGGGTAGATGTCCACGATCCTGGGGTTTCTAGCTGGAGAGGTGGGCCAGGACGGAGCTGACCAGGGTGGCGGTGGGCTGGGAGGCGTCCAGGGCCAGGTGCGGCACCGCCGGTGGGTCTAGATCCAGGCCGGTCAGGAAGGAGGCGGGGTCGCGGATCTTGTTCTCGTCACGGGCCAGGGCGCGCCGCGTCAGGCGACTGATGAGCTCTCCGGGCGGCAGGTGCAGCCAGACCATGGTGGGGTCGCCCGGGATTCGCCGGGTGGTGGTGGCCCAGGCGGAAAGCCGAGCTCGTTCGGCACTAAAGGGCGCGACGAGAACGACGGGCCGGCCCGCTCGCAGATTAGCGTCCGCCAGGCCGAGCAGCGTGTCGTAGCGCGCGTCCCGGGTCAGCCCGGCCAGGACGGGATCATCCAAGTCATGGACGCCGATCAGCTCGGACACCACCCGGGTCAGCGGGCCGGTGGCGACATCGAGATCCAGGACGGCGGCGCCGAGATGAGGAGCCAGGGCGGTGGCCAGGGTGGTCTTGCCCGTCGCCGGAGGACCGCCGATCAGTACGGCGGCGGGTCCTTTCACGGTCTAGACCGGCGGCTGATCAGGACGCGCAGCGCCGGACCTTCGCCTGGCCAGCGCGGTGGCCGCGGTCGGGCTCAGCGGGAGCGACGGGAGCAGAACGGCCTGGTAGGAGTGGTAGAGATCCGGCTTGCCCGACCAGGTGGACGCGGCCGGCGTCATGTCCGGGCCGAGCTCCTGCCACCAGCCGCCGCCCTGGCGGTCAAGGAAGTAGCGGTCGATCTCACCCCACCACTGCGCCGCGAGCGTGGCAAAGCGTTCCTCCCCGGTACGCCGGTGCAGCGCGTCGGCGGCGAGCACGGCCTCGCATGCCACCCAGTGCATTCGTGCCGTAACGACTGGCTGCCCGTTCGTGTCGACGGTGTAGATCAGTCCCGGATGACCGTCCCGGTGCCACGCGTCGGCGACGGCGGTGTCGAAGAGCGCGGTGGCCGCTTCAAGCAGCCAAGCGGGAGGTGCCGACTGGGCCGCCTCCAAGGTCAGCAGCAGCCGGGCCCATTCGAAGGAGTGGCCGGGGGTGGTGCCGTACGGTCGGAACGGGTCGCTGCGGCGATCGGCGTTGTAGTCAGGCAGCGGCTGCCAGTTCTCGTCGTAGTGCTCGGGTATCCGCCACGCGTTGGCCCGGGCGTAGCCGTTGATCAGGCGGTCGGCGATGGCGGCGGCCCGGGCGGGCCAGACGGGGTCGCCGGTGACGTCTCCCGCGGCGAGGTAGGCCTCCACCGAGTGCATGTTGCTGTTGGCGCCGCGGTAGGGCTCGAGTTTGGTGAAGTCAGCGTTCCAGCTCTCCAGCGCGCAGCCCTCGGCGTCGGACCAGAAGTGCTGGTCAATGGCGGCCGCGGCGGCCGCCAGGGCGGAATCGGCGCCGGGCAGGCCGGCCGCCACCGCGCTGGAGGTGGCCAGCAGGGCGTGCGCGTGCGCGTAGTTCGCCTTGGTGGTATCGATGACGTTCCCGGCTGGGTCGAGGCTGGAAAACCAGCCGCCGTGCTCGCCGTCGGCATAGCGGCCGGCCAGGGCGCTGATTCCGGCGGCCGCCAGGGCATCCGCGCCGGCCACGCCGTTCAGGTGCGCCAGGGCGAATACATACGTCATGCGCGCGTTGATGTACAGCGGGCGGGGCTGGGTCACGTCGATGTCGCCGTCGGCGCTAAGCCACCCGAAACCGCCGTCGGCCAGCGCGGCCGCCCGCCCGAATTCGATCAGCCGGCTGGCTTCGGCGCGGCGCCATTCTGCTGTCCCTGGTTCGCTCAAGGTCGTGTCTTTCCTGGTCACGCGGGACGCGGAGGCAGCTCGCCCGATCCCCTCGGGATCAGCCCGACCGGGAGCACGGTCCTGCGTCGCAGCGGTGCGTGCGGGTCTTCGATGCGCTGGAGCAGCCTTTCCACGGCGATGCGCCCGAGTCCCGCGGGGTCCTGATCCAGGACCGTGATCGCGGGAGCCAGGGCCTCGGCCATGGGGATGTCGCCGAATCCGACCACCGCGACGTCGGTGCGTCCGGCCTGGTGCAGGGCCAGCACGAGCGCCATCGTGCAGGGGATGTTCGAGGAGAACACGGCGGTGGGAGGGTCCGGTGCCGCCAGCCGCTTGACCAGTTCCGCGGCGGACTCCTCGGGGGACTCGAAGGGCATGCAGACGAGGTCGGGACGGTCGGCGAGCCCGTTCTCCGCCACCGCGGAGCGGTAGCCCCTTAGCCTGCGGTGGGTGGTCGTCACCGGGGTCGAGACACCGAAGAAGGCAACGCTCCGGTGCCCGTGGCGGGCGAGGTGCGTGACCGCCTCGCGGGCGCCGCCCAGGTCGTCCTCGATCACGTAGACGCCGGAGAGCCCCCGCGGGGCCCGGTCGACGAACACCATCGGCGTCCGCTCCTGCCAGGGGGCCAGGTAGGACTGGTCCGCGCTCACGCTCACCACGATCAGGCCGCTGATCTGGCGCCGCAGCAGCGCCTCCAGGGCGGTGCGCTCGCGGTCGGCGCCGTGGTGAAGGCTGGTCACCACGACCGCCATGCCCCGGCTCACCAGGTCGAGTTCGATGCTGCTCGTCATCGTGGCGAAGAACGGGTCGGCGAGGTCGGGAACGGCCAGGCCGACCGCGGCGTCCGCGCCGGCGCGGAAACTGCGGGCCAGCAGGTTCGGCACGTAGTTCAGTTTCTGCATCGCCCAGCGAACCCGGTCGCGGGTCTCTTCGGTGACGTGAGGATCGTCGTTGAAGACCCGGGACACGGTCTTCGCGC
>JBKQQQ010001173.1:0-6095 GCA_052144275.1 Streptosporangiaceae bacterium | reverse complement strand
ATGGTTCAGGTATTTCTACGCCGCCGGCGTGACCGGCGTCCTGGCCTGGTCGCCCGGACCCTACGTGCCGGTCATGGAGGGCGCCACCGTCATCGCCAGCCAGCTCCTCGCCGAGTCACTGGCTGGCGTGGCCCCCGACCTGGCCGAGATCAGCACCGGGGTAGCCGACCACGAGGGCCCGGCGCTGGTGTTCCGGGCCGATCACCCGTACGCCACCGGATTCCGGGTGACCGACGTCAGTGGCCAGGCCACCAGCCTGGATCCCGGCCAGCCGCTCCGCCTGGCCGGAGGAGAGGGGGCACACGAGCTGGCCGTGGCCGTCACGACCCGCTACGGCCCCCTGACGCCCCAGCCGCTGGAGTACGTGGTCAACTAACCCGGCTCAGGTGAGCTCGGCCGGCCGGGCCGGGCGTACGCTCGAGATGACCGCGTTAACGGCGGCGGGCGTACGCCAGATTCGTACCGACCGGGGAGACGGTTATGGGCATCCTTTCCTGGTTCCGTTCCCTGCGGTCTTCGGACGTCTCCGACGAGCCGCCCAGCCTGATCCGCTACCGCTACGAGGACCCGGCCTTCGAGGAGACCGAGGAGGCCGCCGCCGCGGACGTCGCCCGGGTGGAGGAAGACGACAAGTACTTCGGGTCGGACTCCTCCGCCGACCAGGACGAGCTCTGACATCAGGCTCGACGGCCGGATGAGCGCAGGGCGGCCGAGGAGTGATCCGGCGATGGTCGCGCGAGGGCGGGCGGACCGAGGCTAGGCTGACGGATCGTGGTCACGGCACCCGACATTCCCGGACATCGGGTCGGCGGCGTCCTCGGCGCGGGCGGCTTCGCCACCGTATACCGGTGCTGGCAGCTGGCGGTGGGCCGGGAGGTCGCCGTGAAGGTGGATAACCGGGTGCTGCTCACCGAACGTGATCGCCGCCGGTTCATCCGCGAGGTTACGGCGGCGGGACGGCTGTCCGGGCACCCTCATGTCATCGACGTCTACGACGCGGGCACCCTGGAGGACGGCCGGCCCTTTCTGGTGATGGAGCTGTGCCCGGGCGGCTCGCTGAACGACGCGCTGCGCAGGAACGGGCCGATGCCGGCCGGGCAGGTGCGCGACATCGGCATCAGGCTGGCCGACGCGCTTGCCGCCGCGCACGCCTCCGGCGTGCTGCACCGCGACATCAAGCCGGCGAACATCCTGGTCAACCAGTTCGGCATGGTCGGGCTCTCCGACTTCGGACTGGCCTCGATCATCTCGGCGCACGGCGAGCAGACGGCTTCCCGCGAGGCGCTCACGCCGGCCTTTTCGTCGCCAGAGACGTTCCGGGGTGAGGAACCGACCGCCCTGGCTGACGTCTACTCCCTCGCGGCCACCCTGTACACCCTGCTGTCCGGGCGGCCGCCGCGGTTCGCGGCCGACGGGAAGCCGCCGAGCTTCGCGACGATCATGATGCTGCACGACAAGCCGGTCGAGGACGTGCCCGGCGCGCCGCCCGAACTGATGGCACTGCTGCGCGCGGGCCTGTCGCCCGACCCGGCGGCGCGGCCGCAAAGCGCTGTGGCGCTGCGGGACGCGCTCGCCAGCACCCGCGGGTACGTCCCGGCGGCGGCGCCCGGTTACGACGGCCGGGTGAGCCCGTTCAGCGCTCCCGCACGGGACCGTCAGGTGAGCACGCCGACGTGGGACCCTCAGGTCAGCGCGCCGACGTCGGACCGGCCGGGCAGCATGCCCTCAGTGGACCGCCCGGGCGGGATGTCCGGGTACGACGGCCGGGTGAGCACGTCGGCGCGGCACCGGCAGGGCGGGCCGGCCGCGATGCCGACGGGCCCCGCAAGCCGGGCGGGCGGTGTGGGAGCGGCCCGGCGACGGCTGTCGCCGCGGCACGCCGGGATGGCCGCAGGGCTGATCGTGATCATCGCCACCGCCCTGGTTATCGGCGTGCGGCTCTTCCCGCATGGCGCCAGCCCGGGCGCCGGACCTGGCGGGACCTCATCGGGCGCCCAGGCGGGCGGCGCGGTGAGCGCCGCGGACGTGTTCGGGATCGCGACCAGGAGCGCGGGCTGCCCGGCGGCTGCGCTCCGGGTGGCCACGGCCCGGTGTCCGGCGTCCCCGGAATGCTTTAACGGGCTCACGGTGATCTCCGGCGCCGCCACCGCGGAACCGCTGCTCTGTAGCGTTCCGCATGTCTGGGAGACGTTCGCGATCGCCATCTTGCCCGCCGAGGTGCAGACTTTCGACCAGCCGACGGTGGCTGCGGATCCGACGGTGCGCAGGGTCTGCTCCGAGGCGGTCATGCTCGCGTCACGCCAGGGTCCGGCGCGCCGCCTGCCGCCCCCGGACTGGGACATCCAAGTCCTGCCGCCCTCCGAGGCCGCGTTCGACAGCGGCTCGCGTGTCTACCGATGCCTCGCCAACGAGATCGGGCACGAGCCGGCCACGTCGCAGTTCCGCCGGTAGGTCACGGTCACAGGCGGAAGCTGGTGCCGACCGCGTTCGGGACGAAGGCTTCGGGGAACCGGGCCGACATCGCGTGCTGGGCACGCCATCCGGTGCAGTGCGCGGGGACGAGCACCCCGGGGTTCAGCGCGGCCAGGTCGTCGAGGACCCGGGGGATCAGCGGCTCGAACAGCGGTCCGCCCAGGTGGAAGCCGCCAAGCAGCGCGTAAAGCGGCTGGCCGCCGGTCAGCCGCCGGGCGTACCTGGCGATGTTGACCACGCCGGCGTGGCCGCAGCCGGTGATCACCATGAGGCCGCGGTCGCGGACGTTGACGATGAGCGCCTGATCGTCGAGCACGAGCGGGTCAGGCTGCCAGCGTCCGTCGAGCCAGGCCTGCTGCGGCGGGAAGCCGGGCTCGTACCCCGTGGTCCGGGCGACCTCGCCGGTGATCAGCACGGACCGGCCGAACAAGAAACTGGGCTGGCGTTCCTCGATGATGTCAAAGCCCGCCTCGGTCAGGGCACCACGGCTGGTGGTGGGGAGTTCGCGCGGCTCCCGGCCGGGCAAGACGACGCGGCGCCGCCGCCAGAAATGCGGGTGCAGAAGCACCGGCATGTTCATACGGCCGACCGCCCGGATCAGGCCGTCGATACCCGTGGTGTGATCGAAGTGGCCATGACTGCACACAACGGCCTCGATCGAGGACGGGTCGATGTCCAGGCGCCGCATGTTCTCCGTGACGCCGTCCGGGCTGGTGCCCGCGTCGAACAGGAACCGGTGCTCATGGCCGGCCTTGGTCACCGTGACCAGCACCGAGAACCCGTGCTCGGCGATCAGCGCGTCAGGAACATGCCCGTCCGCCATCAGCGCCGCCGGCCGCCGCGGGCTGCGCCCGGGGTCCGCTCGCCGCGCCGGTCCCTGATCGGCCATCAGGCTGTCCGTGGAGTTATCCATCAGGGTCACCACCACGACCGAATCCACCGGCTCCAGGTCGATCTCGATGGCCGGCTCAACGTCATGCCGCACCGCGGCGGCCAGGCTGGCCGGGCTGTCGTCCACGCACACGGGCCCATCGTAGGAACCGGTGGCGTCGCTCCGCCAGCGATCAGGCCCGCCATGCGATCGGCGGCCGCCTCGCCACCGCAGGGCGCAAGGCAATGCGGCTCAGGCGGCCCGTCATCAGCCACCACATGAAAGTCCTGCACGAGGCCGGCCCCGTAACCCCGGGCCCCGGCGGCCCGATCTACCGCGGGAAGGCGGGCCACCCGGTGTCACAATGACGTATGGATCTCGAAGCGTTCGAGCTGGTGCTGCTGCGGACGCCGGCGAACGCGCCGGACTACGACGACGCGGAACTCCAGCGCATCCAGCGGGAGCACCTGGCGCATCACGACCGGCTGCGTGCCTCCGGCCACGTCGTGACCAACGGCCCGGTCGTCGAGCAGCCTGACCCCGCGCTACGCGGGCTGGCGTTCTACCGGACCGGCTCGCTGGAGGAGTCGCGGCAGCTCGCGGAAGCCGACCCCGCGGTCCGGGCCGGGCGGCTCGCCGTCGAGATCATGACCTGGTACTGCCCGCCGGGCACGATGAGCAAGCCCGGGCGGCCGGTCACGGTTTAGGCCAGCCCCGCGGAGTTCCCGATGCCGCCGCAAGACTTCGCCCGGTCCACTCGGGCGGAAATCCGATAGTTACAAAGCCGTAACCATGGCGATGTGCTGGGGAACGGGTCTCAGCGGTCTTACCAAGGAGCGGCGTTAATGACACGCCGCGGACTACTGGCCTGATTGGTGGATTGAGGCGATCGAGTTGGGAAAGCACCTTGCTGGCGGGATTGCCCCTGACGTCGTAGCGAATCGGCACCGGTCCAGGCGAGGGCCGGGCCTCGGGACGGTGCGCCGCGTGGCGGCCGCCACTGCCGCCCTGCTGGCGGTCACCGGCGCCGCCTCCTTCCCGGCCCTGGCGGCCCCCCAGCCCATGAAGCCGGCCTGGCGGATTGTCAAGCAGGTGCACAACGGCCCGTTCGGCGGCTTCAGCACGGTCATCGCGGTCGGCAAGAATGGCGGCTGGGCGTTCAACAAGGGATCGACCCCGACCGCCTGGCGGCGCAGCGGATCGACCTGGACCCAGGTCCCGTTCCCTGGCCGAAGCGACGAGGCCGTGGTCGCGGCCGGGGCCACCTCCCCCAGCGACGTCTGGGCCTTCACGGCTGGCGGCGCCCAGTCCCGCGCGCTGCACTGGAACGGCCACGCCTGGACCGTCCAGCGGAGCTTCGCGCAGCAGATCGGCGGCGCGGTGGTGATCAGCCCGGGTGACGTCTGGGTGTTCGGCCAGCCGTTCGTGCCCGGTGCCGGGCTCGGCGCCTGGCACTACAACGGCCGCACCTGGTCGCGCGTGGCGTCCGGGCACGGCCTCGAGGGCGGCAGCGCGCTGTCGGCGAACAACATCTGGGCCTTCGACGGCTCCGACATCGCCCACTGGAACGGCTCCACCTGGTCCCGCACCTCGGTGTCCTACTTGCTGCCGCCTAAGCAGCTACTCAACAACCCGATGATCACGGGGATCTTCGCGCAGTCCAGCCACAGCGTCTACGCGATCGCGAACGGTGACCTGCAGGACGAGGGCGGCCCGATGGTGGTCCTGCACTGGGACGGCTACCAGTGGTCCACGGTGGCGCAAGGCAACTACGGGTTCGGCGTCCAGCCGGTCCAGCAGATCAGCGCCGACGGCGACGGCGGCCTGTGGCTCCCGATGCCCGGCGTCGGCGGCCAGAAGTCCTACCTGCTGCATTACGGGGCTGGGCACCTGACCCAGGCCGTGCTCCCCGGCGGACCGAACCTGATCACCGTCGGCACCGTGGCCGTCATCCCCGGCACCTACAGCGCGCTGGCCGGCGGCGAGACGCACGCCTACGCCAACCCGGGCGCGAACGTCACCGCCGTCCTGCTGCAGTACGAGATCTAAGGCATCTGAGGCCGTGCGCCAGGGACGCCCGGACGTTCCTGGCGCACGCACCGGCTTCGTTCGGGCCAAAAGAACTCATGGAGCGGCCGTTCCGTTACTTACGGTACAAAGCGGTCTCGGGTTTGCTTGCAGGTTGTAGCTGACGCTAGCGTGCCACCATGGCAGCGGACGGGCGACGGCACGTAATCGCGATCGGCGGCGGCATGCGCGTTCCCGAGGGCCAGGTGCCCGTGCACATGGACTACGCGCTGCGGCTGACCGGTCGGCCCGAGCCGCGGATCTGCGTGCTGAACACGGCGGGCGGCGACGACCCGCGGTGGGCGCTGCACATGTACGACCGATTCGCCGGGCATCCGGCCAAGCTCAGCCACCTGGCCTTGTTCCCGATGCCCAACATCCCCGACCCCGAGGACCTGCTGCTATCCCAGGACGTCATCTTCGTCGGGGGCGGCAGCGTGGCGAACATGCTGGCCGTATGGCGGGTGCACGGGCTCGACCGGGTCTTGCGCAAGGCGTGGCAGGCCGGCATCGTGCTGGCCGGGTCAAGCGCCGGGGCGATCTGCTGGTTCGAAGGGGGGACCACGGATTCGTTCGGCCGTGAGCTGAGGGCGTTCACCGACGGGCTCGGGCTGCTGGCCGGCAGCTACTGCCCGCACTACGACTCCGAGGCGGGACGGCGGCCGCTGTACCACCGGCTGATCGC
>JBKQQQ010001172.1:0-5900 GCA_052144275.1 Streptosporangiaceae bacterium | reverse complement strand
GGCGGCGTCGCGGAGCAGGGTCACCGCGTCACCCACCCGGCCCACGGCGTAGTACAGGTGCGCCAGGTTCGCCATGCGGGCCAGCGTGTCCGCGTGGTCGGCGCCGAGGAGCCGTTCGGAATCCGCGCGGCACTGCTCGGCGAGCTGCATCGCGGCCGGCATCCGGCCGGCCGCCTGGTACGCGGCAGCGAGGTTCGCGGTGGTCGTGAGGGTGTCCGGGTGGCCGCGCCCGAGGACCTTCTCGCGGTCGGACAGGGCCCGCTTGTAGTGCGAGATCGCGTCCTTGACCTTGCCGTCGGCCAGGCAGGCCGCGGCGAGCCGGTCCCGGGTGGCCATGGTCTCCGCGTCGCGCGGGCCCTGCAGCCGCTCGCGGTCGGTCAGGTTCCGGCTCAGCAGCCTGCTGGCCGCCGCCACGTCGCCGGCGGCCTGGTGGGCGGCGGCGAGATCGTCTCGCGCGCCGAGGGTGTCCGGGTGACCGGGGCCGCGGAACTGCTCGCATTCGCTGACGGCCCGCTGCAAGACCGCCACCGCGTCGGCGGGCTCGGCGGCCAGGACGAGGGCCTTGGCCAGGTTGATCCGGGCCGCGATGATGGCCGGGTGGCCGGGGGCGAGTTCCCGGCCGCGTTCGGCCAGCACCCGCTGGTACCAGTGCACGGCTTCCCCCGCGTACCCGGCGGCCAGGTACGCGGCGGCCAGGTGGGCGGCCACCACGAGGGCGTCCGGGTGACCGGGCATCAGCTTGGTGTCGCAGCGGGCGGACAGGTCCCGCCAGTACTCCACGGCCGGCCCGACCAGGCGCGCATCATCGAGGCTCCGGCCGGCCCGCAGCAGCACCGGGTGACAGCCGTCGGCCCAGAGCACGTCCGGGGCCGAGTTTTGCAGGCTGGCCGCGTTCACCCGCAGGCTGGCCGCCGACCACGGCTGCGGCTCGTCGCCAGGCCAGGCTTCGAGCAGCGCGCTGGCGGCGGCCCGGGCGGCGGGATCTTGTACGTTCGCGGGCGCCGCCAGCCTGATCGCCGCCTGGAGCACCGAGTTCATGCCGATGGTCGGCGGCGAGACGGCCCGGTTGACGCTGATCAGGCCGGCCCGCTCGATGGCGAGCAGCGCGTCCCAGGCCGGCTTGGGGTCGACCGCCGAAGAAAACGGGGTCATGGCTCCGCCCAGGTACGCGGCCACCGCCGGGGTGCTGAAGATGGCGCCGGGGATGCCGTGACCGTCGAGCAGCGCGACGAGCACCAGCATGAGCCGGACCGACGCGCCCGGCAGCAGCGACTCGGCCTGCCCGAGGGACAGCGTCCAGGTGACCGCGGCCGCCGAGGGCACCTCACCCGCCGCGACCCCGATCTGCTGCCGCCTGCGGGCGAAGTAGTCCCGGTAGTCCCGGCAGGCCAGGGTGGAATTCGCGACCACCGAGGCGGCCTGGGCGAGGGCCAGCGGCTCACGGCCGAGCGCCTCGATCAGGTCAATGGCGCCCTGGCGCTGGGCCGGGTTCACGCTGAGCCGCTCGGTCAGGCAGTTGAGGGCCTCGCGGACGCTGAAGAAGCCGACCGGGATGACCTGCGTCCCGCGCCGTCCCGTGGCGAGCGAGGACTGCGTGCCGGTGATCAGCACCCGGCCGACCGGCCCCTCCGGCCAGAGCCCTTCCAGGTCTGTCGGGTCCTGCAGGTCGTCCAGGACGACCAGCCAGGGCTGGTCGGTCGCGCTCAGCCAGGACAGGAGGCGCGCCGCGACCGATTCGGCCGTGCCCGCGGGATCGATGCCGAACGCCGCCGCGGACGCCTGCATGTACCCGGAGAGCACGGACGCCCGGTTGCTGGCGGAGATCCAGATCAGCGCGTCGATGCCACCGGACCGCCACAGCGACTCGGCGATGATCACGGCGATCTGGGTCTTGCCGCAGGCGCCCAGCCAGTTCGACGGGCCCTCGGCGAAGGCCGAGCCCGGCACCAGCGCCAGGCTGACTCCCGGGACAAGCGCGTCCACGATGCCGCGAGCGGTGTCGGGGCGGTCGGTGTATCCCTCAGCAAGCGGAGGCACCTCGCCCACCCGGAATCGCTGAGCCGCCTGCTCAGCCGACATTCCTCCTGAGGGCACCACAGCCCGCTACCCCTAACTAATCATCTGGTGTCGAAAACCTCCTCGGAATACTCCATCAATAACACGGGGAGGCGCCGACACGGGGAGCTTTATCCATATCGGGATCTTCACTAACACACCATTATGCACGTGCACCCGGCTTTCCATAGCCGTCTGCCGGAGGTCGGGTGAAGGTGCTACGGCGCTGAGCATTGAGGCTACTGAGGGTAGGGGACGTGTGCTACTGGAGTTGGTCTAGATGTTATTGGGAATTGAGATTACTGAGGGTCGGCCACCGAGGCCAGCAAGCCCGCCCTGGCCTGGGCCAGGGCCGCCAGCATCGCGCCGCGCAGCACCGGCTCGCCCGGCACTCCGGTCGGCACCACACGCGGGCGGGACGGCCAGATGCTGGCCACCGCGGCGGCGACCCGGTCCGCCAGGGCGGTGCCGCCGGCCCGGCCCACCTCCCCGCCCAGCACCACCAGCCCCGGGTCGAGCACGACGCAGACGGACGCGACCCCGACCGCCACCCGGTGCGCGAGTTCGTTGAGGAACGCTTCGGCCCCGCCGGTCTCTTCGGCCCCGCTGGTCTCTTCGGCCCCGCCGACGCCGCCGGCCCGGTTGGCGCCGGCCCGGTTGGCGCCGGCCAGGGCGGCCTGGACCGCCTCGGCCGGCGTCTGCGCGGCGAATCCGTACCTGGCCGCGAGCTCGCGCACCGCGCTGCCGCCGGCCAGCGACTGGAAGCCGCCACTGGCCGGATGCCGGATGTCGGTGTGCAGCGGGGCACCGTGCACGGGCAGGTAGCCGATCTCGCCCGCCGCCCCGGCCGTGCCCCGGTGTAGCTGACCGCCCAGGATGGTGGCCAGGCCGAGACCGACGCCCAGCCAGACGAGGACGAAATCGTCGGCGCCCGCGGCCGCGCCGTCGGCACGTTCGGCCATCGCGGCCAGGTTCACGTCGTTCTCGATCACGACCGGCTTGTGCCAGGCGCTCTTGAGCGCGTCAAGCGCGCCCTCGTGCCACGCGGGCAGGTTCACCGCCAGCCTCGGGTCACCGGTCCGGGGGTCGACCACGCCAGGGCTGCCGATCACCAGCGCGCTCAGCCGCCTGACCTCGATCCCGGCGCTCGCGCAGGCTCGCTCGACGGTGCCGCGGACCAGCTCCACCGGGTCGTCGGCCCCGTTCGGGTTACCGCTCACCTCCGCCACCCGGCGGCCGGTGACGTCGGCCACCGCGGCGCTGACCAGGTCGGACTCAACGTAAAGGCCGGCCACGTAGGCGCTGGACGGCACGACCGAGTACAACGCGGCGTTCGGGCCGCGGCCCCCGGCCTGCTCACCCGCGATCGCCACCAGGCCGCGCTCCTCCAGCCTGGTCAGCATCTGCGACACCGTGACCTTGGACACCCCGGTGTACTCGCTGATCTGGGACCTGGTGAGCATCTCGCCGCCGAGCAGGAGATCGAGCGCGGCCCTGTCGTTCAGCTCACGCAACAGGCTGGGCGTGCCCGGGCGGACCCGTATTCCCCGGCTTTCGCTTTGCGCCCGGGGCTCCAGGTGAGCCTGCGCATCCGGGTGAACCCGTGTCCCCTCCCGGTGAGGCTGCATCGCGGTCCCTTCAAGTCAACGGCCCTGTAAGGTCTCGATCCGGCAACAGGGGCTATCTTATAGGAAAGTTTCCGGTTAGTTTCTCTGTACGGTACTTCGTAAGTTTTTCAGCACCGAGTTCACCACCCGGAAAGGAGTGCCAGCAGTGGGACTCAGGAAAACACCAGCGGCGCTCGCCGCGCTCGGCGCGGCGGCGGCACTCGCGATCGCGGGCTGCAGCTCGAGCGGCTCGTCAACGACCGGGACAACCTCCTCTTCTTCGGCGCCCGCGCAGCTCACAGTATGGCGGATGGGAGCGTCCGTGCCGTCGGAGGTGACCTGGATGAACGGCGTGGTCGCGCAGTTCCACAAGGACTACCCGGCCTACGCCAAGACCCAGGTCACCGTCAAGTGGATCCCGTGGACCAACGCGACCGCCGACTGGACCAATGCCCTGGCCAGCGGCAAGAACGCGCCCGACATCACCGAACTCGGCAACACCGAGACGCCCACCGAGGCTTCGCTCGGCGCGCTCGCCAACATCTCCAGCTTCGTGAACGCCTGGTCGGCCAAGTCTGACGTGGTATCCGGCATGCTCGCCAACGACACCCAGAACGGGAGCGTCTACGGGGTCCCGTGGTTCGGCGGGGTGCGCGGCATCTGGTATCGCACCGACCAGTTCAAGGCGGCAGGCATCACCAGCCCGCCGGCCACCTGGCCCCAGCTCGTCACCGACGCGCAGAAGCTGATGGCCAAGAACCCGGGCACCTACGGCATCGGCGCGCCGAGCAACGACACGGACGCCATCGCCAGCTTCATCTGGGGCGCCGGAGGCCAGATCGCCACCGAAAGCAACGGGAAGTGGACCGCCACGCTGACCTCGCCCGCGGCCGAGGCCGGCATCAAGTTCTACGTCGACCTCTACAACACCTATCACCTCTCCCCCGCCAAGTACGTCGGCCAGACCGAGCTCGGCAACATCGGGGCGACCTCGGGCGGCGCCAACGAGGACTTCGCGCTCGGCAAGCTCGACATGTACATCGACGGCCCGTGGGCCTCGGCCAACTTCCCCGCCAACGCGGTGGGCAAGTCGCAATGGGCCTCGTTCCCCATCCCGAGCGAGAACGGCCCGAACCCGGCTCCGGCCTTCGCCGGCGGCTCCGACCTGGGCATCTGGGCGACCAGCAAGTACAAGACGGCGGCCTGGGACCTGATCCAGGTCATGGACAGCACCTCTAACGCCACGTCGTTCGCCAACCTGCAGGGCTTCTTCCCGCCCTACACCTCCGCGCTGACCGGCGGCGCCTACTCCAGCAGCCAGCTCATGTCCGGCTTCGCGAAGGCGGCCTCGGACACCCAGATCTCACCGCTGAACGCCAAGAACTGGGCCACCGCGGACTCGACCGACTACGTTATCCCGACCATGATCAAGTCCTTGATGAACGGTGCCCCGTTTGCCGCAACGGTCAGCAAGGCCAACACCCAGCTGCAGAACGTCCTCAACACCGGCAGCGAGAGCTAGCGGGCTAATCTCCCGATGGTGAAAACCGTTCCCGGCCAGCCGGGGGGATCCCCGGCTGGCCTCCGGGCAGGCCGTCGTCTCGCGGGCCGTCATCTACCCGGCAGGCCGGGGCCCGGCAGGCAGTACACCGCGCGGGAGCGCGCCGCCGCGCTGATCCGCCGCCGCCACCTGGCGCCCTACGTCCTGGTGCTGCCATCGGTGGTCGCGATCGGCGCACTGGTGCTCTGGCCCGCCATCCAGATCGGGCTCTTCTCGTTTCAGAACTACGGACTGCCCCAGGTGACGGGCGCCGCGGGTACCGACTGGATCGGCGCGGGCAACTACACGGCGATCTTGTCCGACCCCGAGTTCTGGCTATCGCTGCGGATCAGCCTGATCTTCGCCGCGGTGGTGGTCCCGCTGACGCTTCTGACCGGGACGCTGGTCGGGTTGCTGCTCAACCGGCTCGGCCGCCGGATGGCGACCTTCGTATCCGGTGCCGCGCTGCTGGCCTGGGCCACGCCCGCGGTGTCGGCCAGCGTCATCTTCGTCTGGCTGGCCGACCCCGACGGCGGGGTGGTGGACTGGACGCTGAGCAGGCTGCCGCACTGGCTGGGCGGCGGCGCGCACTGGGCCAGCTTCAGCTGGACCAACTCCGCGCTGCCCGCTTACACGCTGCTCACCGTGCTCCTGCTGTGGCAGGGTTTCCCGTTCATCGCCGTCACCGTGCTGGCCGG
>JBKQQQ010001171.1:0-3812 GCA_052144275.1 Streptosporangiaceae bacterium | reverse complement strand
AGGGCTCAGGCGGCGCGGCGGGCGCAGCCGGCGGCCGGGCGGGCGGACCCGGCGGGCAACTCGCCGACAAGCTGGCGGATCCAGCGCATGCGGTCAATGGCGGCCTCGGGATGGTCGCCGAACTCCTGGGCCATCCGGGCGGCGCAGCCGCGCACGCCGTACTGCCGCACGGTCAGGCGGACAGCCTCCGCCACAACGTGGCCGGTCAGCGCGTCCGATCGCTGCAACCCGGACGCGAACAGCGCCGTGCAACGCGCGTCAATCATGTTCAACCTGGACATAGCAAACCCTCCGCTTTTCCCTCGCCGGACCCCTTGGGCGGTCCGCTTATACGGTGGCGCTCAGGGACGGGGTGATTCGCCGGGGGGCGGGGCAAACTCAGGGGGATTCGCCGGGGCTGCCCAGGCTTGTCCGGGACTGTCCCGGGCTGGACGGGCTAGGGCGGCCCGGCTAGGGTGATGCCGTCCTTACGAGAGACTGCGAGGCTCCATGCTGGGGGAGAATCCGGGGCTCACCGTCTCGCGCATCGCCCTGGGCTGCGGCAACTTCGGCGGGGTCGGCTCGGCGCCGGAGTTCTTCGGCCAGGGGCTGACCGAGGACCAGGCGTTGGGGCTGATGGACGCGGCCTGGGAGTCTGGCATCGAGTGGTTCGACACCGCCGACGCCTACGGCGGCGGCCGCAGCGAACGGGCGATCGGTCGCTGGATGGCCTCGCGCGGAGTCCGGCCGCGGCTCACCACCAAGACCTTCAACCCGATGCAGGCCGGCGCGGACCACGGCCTGAAGCCGGACCGGATCGCCCGCCAGCTCCGCTCCAGCCTGGACCGGCTCGGCGTGGACCGGGTCGAGCTGTACCTCGCCCACGAGTACGACCCGGACGTGCCGCTGGCCGAATCATCCGGGGCCTTCGGCGCGGCCCAGGCCGACGGCCTGATCGGCGCCTACGGGGTCAGCAACTTCGACGGCGCTGCGCTCGCGGCCGCCCTCGCGGCGGGCACGCCGCAGGCCGTGCAGAACAGCTACTCGCTGCTCGCGCGGCAGGACGAGCGGGAGGTACTGCCGCTGTGCGCCGCGCGAGGCGTCGCCTACCTGGCCTTCGGGCCGCTGGCGGGCGGCTGGCTCACCGGAAAGTACGGCCGCGGCGTGCCGTACCCGGCCGGGTCACGGATGACCCAGCGGCCCGAGCCGTACCAGGCGTTCGTTGCCGGCCTGACCTTCGACGCGCTGGACCGGCTGCAGGCGATCGCCGCGAGCCGCGGCACCTCGCTGGCCGGGCTCGCGCTCGGCTGGCTGCTGGCCGACGACCGGGTGGCCCAGGTCGTGATCGGCCCGGGCCGCCCGGAGCACCTGGCCCCGGTCGCCGAGGCGCTGCGGCATCCGGTCACCGGGGCCGAACGGACCGAGATCGAGGCGGCCGTGGCCGGCCTCGCGGAGGAGGCGGCATCGTGATCGAGCTGGCCCGGATCGAGCTGGCAGAGATCGAGGCGGCGCGGGCGCGGATCGCCGGCTCGGTGGTCCGCACGCCGCTGGTGCGCCTGTACGTCGAGGACGCCCCGGCCGAGATCTACCTCAAGCTGGAGAATCTGCAGCCCATCAACTCGTTCAAGATCCGCGGCGCGGCCAACGCGGTCATGCTCGCGCCGGCCAGCGCGCGGGCCAAGGGCCTGGTCACCGCCAGCGCGGGGAACATGGCCCAGGGCATCGCCTGGATGGCGCGCGAGCTCGGCGTCCCGGCCACGATCGTCGTGCCCGATCACGCGCCCGAAGCCAAGCTCGCCGCGATCGAGCGGCTGGACGGCCGGGTGCTGAAAGTCCCGTACGACGCCTGGTGGAACATCATCGTCACCAGCCACCTCGACGGGCTGGACGGGCTGTTCGTGCACCCCGTGCAGGACCCGGCGGTGATGGCCGGCAACGGCACGATCGGGCTGGAGATACTGCAGGACCTGCCCGACCCGGATGCGATCGTGATCCCGTACGGCGGCGGCGGGCTGACCACCGGCATCGCCAGCGCGGTCAAGGCGCTCCGGCCCGGCACGAAGATCATCACGGCCGAACCGGACACCGCCGCCGCGATGGCGGCGGCGCGCGCCGCCGGGCATCCGGCCGACGTCGACTACCGCGCCTCGTTCGTGGACGGCTCCGGCAGCCGCCGCGTACTTGACAGCATGTGGCCGCTGGTCGCGCCGCTCGTCGACGACGCCCTGGCCATCCCGGTCGCCGAGGTTGCCGACGCCGTGCGCACGCTCGCGGAGCGGGTCCGGGTCATCGCCGAGGGCGCGGGCGCGCTCGCTCCCGCGGCCGCGCTGAGCGGCCGGGCCGGGACCGGCAAGGTCGTGTGCGTGGTCTCAGGCGGCAACATCAACCTGGGCAAGCTCGCCGAGATCCTTGCCGGATCCTCGGGATAGCCCGGATCCTCAGACAGCAGGGCCGCGGGATAACCTCAGGCCGTTCAGGGCCTCGAGCAGCCGGTCGACCTCGGCGGCGGTGTTGTAGTGGATGAAGCCGATCCGGACCGACTTGTCGGTGTAGCCGAGGCCCTGGTACAGGCCGAGCGAGTACCACGAGTCGTGCGCCCAGACCCCGATCTGCGCGTCAGCCAGGCGGGCGGCCACGTCCGCGGCGGCCACGCCGTCCACGTTGACCAGGAACGTCGGCACACGGCCGTCCATCCCCGGCCGCCCGTAGACGGTGACCGCGTCGGACCGGCCGTCCAGGAACCGCTGGGCCAGTGAGCGCTCGTAGGGGGCGATCGCGGCGAAGCCCCCGATCGAGTCGAGGTAGTCGATGGTCGCGTTGAAGCCGGCGAGCAGTTCGTACGGGAGCGTGCCGGTCTCGAAGCTGCGGCCCAGCGGGCGGGCGGGCGCCGGGCGCGCCTTGTACGGGCGCCACTGCCCGATCACCTCGGCCCGCCCGCAGGCCATGCCGAGGTGCGGGCCGCAGAACTTGTACGGCGAGCAGATCAGCATGTCGGCGCCGATAGCGCGGACGTCGATCGGCTCGTGCGCCGCGTAGTGGACGGCGTCCACCCAGGCGAGCGCGCCGGCGTCGTGCGCGAGCTGGCATACGCGCCGGGCGTCGGTGACCGTGCCGACCGCGTTGGACGCCCAGGCGAACGCAACCACCTTGGTGCGCGGCCCGAGCTTGCGCTCCAGGTCCGCGAAGTCCAGCGTGGTGTCGTCGTGCAGCGCGACGTGCCGGACCACCAGGTCCCGGTCGTGCGCGATCTCCAGCCACGGCGCGACCCCGGCGTCGTGGTCCAGGCAGGACACGAGGATCTCGTCGCCGGGCGCCAAGGCGCGCGCGGCGGTCCGGGACAGCGCGAAGTTCAGCGTGGTCATGTTCGGGCCGAAGATCACCTCGTGCGGCTCGCAACCGAGGAACCTGGCCGCCTTGTGCTCGGCCTCCTCGAGGATCTTCCCGACGCGGATGCTGGTGGCGTAACCGGCGCCCAGGTTGGCGCTGGCTTCCCGGAGCGCCCGGGCGATCGCGTCGCCTACTTCGTCGGGCACCTGGGTGCCACCGGGGGCGTCGAAGAAGGCGAACCCCTGCCGCAAGGACGAAAAGCGGGCCCGGATGGCCTCGACGTCGAGGCCTGCACCGAGGTCCTGGCTAGCACTGAGCACTTCGGCCACCGGAAGCTCCCTCCCCTGGGGAAACGCGCCCATTGATATCGACTTCACAACTGCCAGCCAGTCTGACAGTAGTCCCCTTGCCTTGGCGTAAACGGCAATGGTTTGATCAGCGTTACGAATTCGGCCGGTGGGGAGGGCGTTTTGAGTGTGCTCGAACGCAGCGCCGAGGCGCAAGAC
>JBKQQQ010001170.1:0-3556 GCA_052144275.1 Streptosporangiaceae bacterium | reverse complement strand
GGTCCGCACCGATCAGTTCGTAGGCGATCGACAGTCCGTTAACCCTTGTTCTAGCCACAGGAGAACCGTATTCTCATTTCTGTGCTCGATACAACCTCTACCGGCTCTGATGGGCCATGCCTGAGGCTGCAGGCGATGTGCGAGGGAGGCGGCACGGCCAACGCCACGCTCGTCGAGCTGGTGCGGTAAGGGCACGATGCGCCGCGACATCTTCACGCCGGAGCAGGACGCGTTCCGGCTCATGGTCCGCGAGTTCGTCGAACGGGAGGTCGTTCCCTGTTACGCCGGCTGGGAGCAGGCGGGCGAACTGCCCCGGGGGTTCTTCCGCAAGCTGGGCGAGCCCGGCATCATGGGCATGGCGATACCCGAGATGCAGGGCCGCGTCGTCGACCGTTGCCTGCAGCTGTTCGGCGGCTACGGTTACACCATGGAGTTCCCGATCGCGCGGCTGTACGCTGACGCGCGCGTGACGCGCATCTACGGCGGCACCAGCGAGGTCATGAAGTCGATCATCAGCAAGTCACTCGGGCTGTTACCGCGCCGGGAAAGGGCTGCACGTGCGTATCGAAGGTTTGTCCGCTCTGGTCACCGGCGGTGCCTCCGGCCTCGGCTTCGGGACCGCCCGCTTGCTGGTCGAGCGGGGCGCGAACGTGGTGCTCGTGGACCTGCCGAGTTCGGCGGGTAAGGAGGCGGCCGAACGGCTCGGCCCGTCAGCCTCCTTCGTCGCGGCGGACGTGACCGATACCGACGGCGTGCAGGCGGCGCTGGATGCCGCGGAAGAGAACGGCCCGCTGCGGGCCGTGGTCCACTGCGCGGGCCGGGGCGGCGACCGGTTCCGCATCATCGACAGGCAGCGCACCCCCGGCGACCTGGACGCCTTCACCGAGGTCGTCCGGGTCAACCTGATCGGCACCTACAACGTGCTGCGGCTCGCGGCGGCGCGGATGAGCGGCAACGAACTGCTCGACGGCGACCGCGGCGCGATGGTGCTCACCGCGTCGGTGGCCGCGTTCGACGGCCAGATCGGCCAGACCTCCTACACCGCTGCCAAGGCCGGGGTGCACGGCATCACGCTGGTCGCGGCGCGCGACCTGGCCAGCTGGCAGATCCGCGTCAACACGATCGCCCCGGGCATCTTCGACACTCCCATGCTCGCCCAGCTGCGCGAAGACATCCGGGACAGCCTGGCGGCGTCCGTGCCGCACCCCAAGCGCCTGGGCGACCCCGCCGACTACGCCCACCTCGCCGTGATCATCATCGAGAACCCCTACCTCAACGGCCAGACGATCCGCCTCGACGGCTCCATCCGGATGGCACCACGCTAAGCGAGGACCCGGTCGCCGACTGGGCGCGCAGCGGGGTGGTGGCCCTGACCGGGCGGCCCGACGGCCCGCCGCTGGTCCCGCCCGGCCGCGCCGCCACCGTCGCGGCGAAGCTGGCGGGACCGGTTCGCCGCCGTCACCGGCGTACAGGTAGATGGCGCGCAGATTTTGGCCGAACGGGCGGCGTTCACCGGTCACCGCCGGCGCGGCGCCATGTCGGCTGGAGGCGCCTGCCGGCTGCTGCCCACCGCCGACGGGTGGGCCGCCGTGTCCTGCGCAGGCCAGCACCGCGTCGCCTACGCGCGCGGCGAGCAGCCACCGCCACGCCCGCCGGTGCGCCTGTACGTGATGGGCCAGGAAGCCTGGCGGAACTTCGACGCCTGGCCCCCGCCCGGCTACCCGCCCCAGCGCTTCCACCTGCAGCCCGGCGGCGCGCTGGCCCTCCGGCCGCCGGACGAAACCGCGCCTGACCGGTACGCTACGACCCGGCCGATCCGACGCCCGCGGTCGGCGGGGTGCGCATGGGCCGCGACAGCGGCCGCGTCGGCAACACCGCGCTGGAGGCCCGCGCGGACGTGCTCACCTACACCACCGCCCCGCTAGAGAACGACGTCGAGGTCATCGGCGAGGTCAGCGCCGAGATCTGGTTCGGCTCCAGCCTGCCCTACGCCGACGTGTTCGTCCGGCTCTGCGACGTCGACCCCCGCGGCCGCTCCCGCAACGTCTGCGACGGCCTGGTCAGCCTGTCCGGCGCCGACGACGTCTCCTGCGCCGCGGTGCGGCTGTGGCCGACCGCGCACCGCTTCATGCGCGGCCACCGCATCAGGCTCCAGGTCTCCAGCGGCGCCTTCCCGCGCTACGCCCGCAACCACGGCACCGGCGAACCACGCGCCACCGCCACCCGCCTCCTGCCTGCCGACCAGGCGGTCTACCACGACGAGGCGCACCCCTCGGCCGTCGTCCTGCCCGTCCGCCAGGCCCAGTAGCATATCCGGCCACTCAGCGGAGGTCACCCCCGCCGGGTGATTCACCGTGTACCGGTACTCGCCTACGTTGAGCCAGGTGGACGCGGCGGGGGAACCGGGCGGCGGCCGGACCAGACGGCTTTCAGCGTGGAGTACTAGCGCTCGGCAGAAGCGGCGGCAGTATCAGGAGAAGCTCGAGCAGCACCGGCAGGTGGGGTTCCTGCTGCAGTCGTCCCGGCGGTTCAACGAGATCGAGGGCAAGCATCTGGCCCTGGTGATCAGCTTGAACCTGTTTGTCGCGGTGATCCCGCTACTGATCCTCGGCTACGCATTCCTGGAGGCGTTCAACCCGAATCACAGCGTCGGCGCCCTGATCGTCGAGGATCTGCATCTTACCGGCAGCACCGCGCATGTTGTCCGGGACACGTTCGCCAGCACCCAGTCGGGCAAGAGCGTGGCGCTGAGCATCAGCCTGATCTCGCTGCTGATCATCGGCCTGGATGTGAGCGCTACCGCGCAGGTCGCCTACGCCCGGGCGTTCAGCATGACCCCGCTGCGGGGCCTCCAGAAGTACCTGCGCGGCGCCGCCTGGCTGGTCTTGCTGCTGGCCGACACCTTCGCCGCCTTGACGCTGCGCACCCTGGCGGCCAGCCACCCGCTCTGGTTCGCGCTTATCGCCGCGGGCGTGCTGCTGGTGCTGGAGTTCGGGTTCTTCCTGGTCACCCCCAGGTTGCTGCTGGACCTGCCGTTCGCGTGGCGGGACCTGGTACCCGGCGCGGCCGTCTGCACCGTCGCGGGCGCCATCGTCCACGTCGTGGCGGTGTTCTTCCTGCGCAAGTGGTTCGGCGAGTACGGGAACGCCTACGGCGGCTTCGGCATCGCCCTGGCGCTGATCGCGGCCGTCGGCATCATCGCTTCCTTCTGGGTCTGGATTGCCGCCGTCATGGGCGTCTACTGGGAACGCAAAGCCGGACCCGCCGCGGTCGCTGCCATGGAGGAACTGTCAGCTGACCTCAGCGCGTCATAGCCAGCCGTTGGCTACCTCACCTCCCATGGGTGAGGCAACCGGGGTCGTTGGCGGCGAAGCTGGAAGCGTATCTGCCATTCCCGTTAACCGAGGCTTCCGTGGCGCGCGGGCGCGCGCTGCATGACAACGAAGGAGAATTCATGTCCGAACTCATCGTGATCGGCTACGACGACCAGGCCACGGCCACCCAGGCTTACAACCAGGTCATGGCGCTGAACAAGGACTTCGTGGTCAAGCTCACC
>JBKQQQ010001169.1:0-4208 GCA_052144275.1 Streptosporangiaceae bacterium | reverse complement strand
CTGAGCTGACCATCTACGACAACCTGGACCCGGCCAGCGGCGAGCTGTGCTGGAAGGACCTGTGCCGCGGCCCGCACCTGCCGACCACCCGCGCTATCCCGGCGTTCAAGCTGATGCGCACCGGCGGCGCCTACTGGCGGGGCAGCGAGAAGAACCCGCAACTGCAGCGGATCTACGGCACCGCCTGGGAGTCCCGGGACTCCCAGGACACCTACGTCAGGATGCTCGAGGAAGCCGAGAAGCGCGACCACCGCAAGCTCGGCGCCGAGCTCGACCTGTTCTCGTTCCCGACCGAGATCGGCAGCGGCCTGCCGGTCTTCCACCCCAAGGGCGGCATCATCCGCCGGGTCATGGAGGACTACTCGCGCCGCCGTCACGAGGAGGCCGGGTACGACTTCGTCAACACCCCGCACCTGACCAAGGAAGACCTGTTCATCACCTCCGGGCACCTGGAGTGGTACTCCGGCGGCATGTTCCCGCCCATGGAGCTGGACGGGGCCACCTACTACCCGAAGCCGATGAACTGCCCGATGCACATCCTGATCTACGCATCGCGCGGCCGGTCCTACCGGGAGCTGCCGCTGCGGCTGTTCGAGTTCGGGACGGTGTATCGGTACGAGAAGTCCGGAGTGGTGCACGGCCTGACCCGGGCCCGCGGCTTCACCCAGGACGACTCGCACATCTTCTGCGCCCCCGAGCAGTTGCAGGACGAGCTCGCGTCGCTGCTCAAGTTCGTGGTCGGGCTGCTGCGCGACTTCGGGCTGACCGAGTTCGAGGCGGAGCTGTCCACCCGGCCGGAGAAGTACGTCGGCGAGCCCGAGGAGTGGGCGGTCGCCGAGGCCGCGCTCAAGCACGCGCTCGATTCCTCCGGCCTGAAGTACGTGATCGCCGAGGGCGAGGGCGCCTTCTACGCGCCCAAGATCGACGTGCACGTCAAGGACGCGATCGGGCGCCGCTGGCAGCTGTCGACCCTGCAGGTGGACCTGCAGGAGCCGGGCCGGTTCGGCATCGAGTACCAGGCCGCCGACGGCTCGCGGCAGCGCCCGTACATGATCCACCGGGCGCTGTTCGGGTCGATCGAGCGGTTCTTCGGCATCCTGGTCGAGCACTACGCGGGCGCCTTCCCGCCGTGGCTCGCGCCGGTCCAGGCCGTCGGCATCCCGATTTCGGACGCGCACGTGCCCTACCTGGAGAAGATCGCGGCCAGCCTGCGCGAGCAGGGCATCCGGGTCGAGGTCGACGACAGTGACGACCGGATGCAGAAGAAGATCAGGACCGCGCAGCGGCAGAAGGTGCCGTTCATGCTGATCGCGGGCGACGACGACGTGGCGAAGGAAGCGGTGTCGTTCCGCTACCGGGACGGGTCGCAGAAGAACGGCGTCCCCGTGGCGGACGCCGTGGCGGAGATCGTCACCGCCGTCCGCGACCGCGTCCAGGTGTAACGTCGTGCCCCACCCGGACCTGCCTGATGACCAGCTCGTCGCGGGCGTCCCGGACGCGTTCGGACGGCTGTGGACACCGCACCGGATGGCTTACATCAAGGGGGAGAACAAGCCGTCGGGCCCGGGTGAGGACGAAGAGTGCCCGTTCGACCGTGCCCCGAAGCTGACCGACGAGGAAGGCCTGATCGTCGCCCGGGGTTCCCTGGTCTACGCAGTGCTCAACCTGTACCCCTACAACGCCGGCCACGTGCTGATCTGCCCCTACCGGCACGTCGCCGACTACACCGAGCTGACTCCCGACGAGACGGCCGAGTTCGCCGAGTTCACCAAGCGTGCCGTCCGCGCACTGCGCCAGGCATCCGGCGCCCAGGGCTTCAACATCGGCATCAACCTGGGCTCGGTGGCCGGCGCCGGCATCGCCGCCCACCTGCACCAGCACGTGGTGCCCCGGTGGGGCGGCGACACCAACTTCATGCCGGTGGTCGGCCATACCCGCGTGCTGCCCCAGCTCCTCGCCGACACCCGTAAGCTCCTGGCCGAGGCCTGGTCAGCCCCCTAGCCCCAGTCGGCCCTCTAGCCCCGGCCGCACCTTCCCCGTAACCCATGAATGTGGCAACGTACCTGCTCTTTCGGGTCCGTTGCCACATTCACCTGAAACGGGAGGCAGGCAGGACCGCTAGTCCGGCTTGGACTCGGCGGCTACCTTGGCCGCCAGGTGTGACGGGAGCGGCTCGTGGCGCAGGTACGTACGCGTGAACGATCCCGTCCCGTGCGATACCGAACGCAGGTCGATGGCGTACCTGGTGATCTCGAGCTCCGGGATCTCCGCCTTGACCAGGGTCCGGCCCACGCCCACCGGCTCGGTGCCGAGCACCCGGCCACGGCGCGAGGACAGGTCTGACATCACCGCGCCCACGTACTCGTCGGGCACCAGCACGGACATCTCGTCTACCGGCTCGAGCAGCATCGGCTGGGCCTTGTCGACCGCGTCGCGCAGCGCCAGGCGGCCGGCCTTCTGGAAGGCCATGTCGGAGGAGTCGACCGAGTGCGCCTTGCCGTCATACAGGGTGACCCGGATACCGGTCATCGGGTAGCCAGCCGTGACGCCCTGCTCCATCTGCCACCGGACGCCCTTTTCCACCGACGGGATGAACTGCCTCGGCACCACCCCGCCGACGATCTTGTCGACGAACTCGAAGCCGGCCGAGTCGCCGAGGGGCTCCACCTCGATATGGCAGATGCCGTACTCGCCGTGCCCGCCGGTCTGCTTGACGTTACGGCCGAGCCCTTGCGCCTTGCCCGCGATCGTCTCCCGCAACGGGACGCGCAGGTCGGTGGTCTCCACCGCCACCCCGTGCCGGTGCGCGAGCCGGTCGAGCAGCACGTCGGCGTGCGCCTCGCCCATGCACCACAGCACCAGCTGCCTGGTCTCGGCGTTATTCTCCAGGCGCAGCGTCGGATCCTCGGCGACCAGGCGGCCCAGCGCCTGGGACAGCTTGTCCTCGTCGGCCTTGGACTTGGCCACGATGGCCACCGGCAGCAGCGGCTCGGGCATCGACCACGATTCCATCAGCAGCGGCCGGTCCTTGTCCGACAGCGTGTCGCCGGTCTCGGCGGTGCCCAGCTTGGCTACGGCGCAGATGTCCCCGGCCGCGCACTGGGTGACCGGACGCTGCTGCTTGCCCAGCGGCGTGGTCAGCGCGCCGACCCGCTCGTCGTTGTCGTGGTCCTCGTGCCCGCGGGCCGCACGGCCGTGGCCGGACACGTGCACCGAGGCGTCGGGGCGCAGCGTGCCGGAGAACACGCGGACCAGGCTGATCCGGCCGACGTAGGGGTCGGAGGTGGTCTTGATCACCTCGGCCAGCAGCGGGCCCTTGGGGTCGCTGGTCAGGCCCGTGACGGGCCTTCCGTCCGGCGTGGTGACATCGGGCAGCGGATGCTCGGCGGGGCAGGGGAACGCCTGGGTCATGATCTCGAGCAGTTCGAGCATGCCGATCTTCTGCGGGGCGGAGGTAGCGAGCACCGGGTAGAAGCTGCCGCGCGCGACCGCCTTCTCCAGGTCCTCGATGAGCACCTTGGGGTCGATGTCCTCGCCGGACAGGTACCTGTCCATCAGGGACTCGTCTTCGCTCTCGGTGATGATGCCCTCGATCAGCTCGCCGCGCAGCTCGGACATGCGGTCTTCGTCCTCGGCCGCCGGAGCGCCCTCGGTGCGCACCCCGCCCGCATAGCTGTACAGCTTCTGGGACAGCAGCCCGATCAGGCCGGTGACCGGCTCGCCGACGGGCAGGTACAGCGGCGCCACGGCATCCCCGAAGGCTTCACGGCACGCATCAAGCGTCGCCTGGAACTCGGCCCGCTGATGGTCGATCTTGGTGATGACGACTGCTCGCGGCATGCCGACGGCGGCGCACTCCTCCCACAGCATCCTGGTCAGGCCGTCGATCCCGTCGGTGGCAGAGACGGCGAAGAGCGCTGAGTCCGCCGCGCGGAGCCCGGCCCGAAGGTCCCCCGTGAAGTCGGCGTAGCCAGGCGTGTCGAGCAGGTTGACCTTGATGCCGTTGTGCACGACCGGCGCGAGCGTCAGGTTGACCGAACGCTGCTGCCTGATCTCGACCTCGTCGAAGTCGCTGACCGTGGTGCCCTCTTCGATGCTGCCCGGGCGCTGAATGGTGCCGGTCGCGGCGAGCAGCGCCTCGACCAGGCTGGACTTCCCGGTACCAGAATGGCCGACCAGCACCACATTCCGTACTTGATCGGCCGCCG
>JBKQQQ010001168.1:0-17249 GCA_052144275.1 Streptosporangiaceae bacterium | reverse complement strand
ACATGATGTCTCGTCATTTCGTCGCCAACTGGGCAGCAGGGGACAACAGCTTCGCGGACAACCCCCCGAACGCCGTCCTGTCGTTCGCGGAGCCGGGCGACAGGCTCCCCGAGGATGCGGTCGTGGTAATCCAGGATCCGCACCTGGACGGAGACGCGCTCACCTACAGCATCAAGCTCCTCGACGGCACCGTGCCGGCCGCCACCGGGCCATGTGCGCTGTTCATCGACCCCTTCGGGCGTCCCTTGTCACCGGTCTCCGCAGCCGGGATGCACCGGCGTGCGCGTCGTCGGATGCGCTGAGGAGCCCGAAGGCTCTCGCTGGCCGGGAGACGCTCCTCGTGCCAGAGGAGCGGCGAGGCAGCAAGCGAACAGCGGTGCTGACGGGGTTAGCGGGGCGATTCTTCGGCGGTGGCCTCGTCCCAGCCAGGGGGCGGTCCGATGGTCGATGCGTCGGGTCCCAGGTGAGTCACGTAGCGAGGGTGTACCTGGCGCCAGCGCTCGCCCCACGGCAGCGGCGGCGTGCCGTCGAGGTCGCTGACCAGGCGGTCCAGGCACTCGTGCCAGCCGGTCCCGTCGCGCGCGGCCTTGCCCAGGTCATCGAAGGTATCGGTGAGAGTAAGCAAGGTGCCCGCGCCGTCCGCCTGCAGTTCGATCCGCAGCCGGTCCGCGCCCCAGGTGAACTCCAGGACCTCCGGCGGATCGAACATCAGCATCTGGCCGTCGAAGCCCTCGCCGACCGAGCTAACGAACCGCAGCGGCGCGCCCGGCCGGCGCTCGCCGACGATCTCCTGGGGATACCAGACCGCCAGGTGCTCTGGCTCGGTCACGGCCCGCCACACCTTCTCGCGGGAGTGCGCCAGCTTGCGGGTGAACGTGAGCGTCCACCGGTCACCGTCGCGGGTCAGCGTGCCGAGAGCCGCGTCATCCATGGGGCCTCCTCAGTCTTCCATGTCGTCAAGGTGAGCTTCGAGCGTGTCCAGGCGCTCCGCCCAGGCGGCCCGGTAGGGAGCCAGCCACTCGTCGATCTCGCGGAGCGGCTCGGTCCGCAGCCGGTACAACCGCCGCTGGGCATCGGTTCGCACCTCGACCAGGCCTGCCTCGCGTAGCACTCGCAAGTGCTTGGACACGCCCGGTTGGCTGATGCCCAACGCGGACACCAGGTCACCGACGGCCCGCTCCCGCTCGCGCAGCAGATCGAGGATCAGGCGTCGGTGTGGCTCCGCCAGGACCTCGAACATGCTGCGAGAATAACCATAGAGATATATAACTGTCAAAGAATATTAAGAGCCTGGCCGGGCCGGGCGTGAGGCCAGGCCGGGCGGGTATCAGGGGTTTCTGCGTAGCGCGACCCAGGTGAACGGCTGGGTCACCCCTCGCCGGATGGCTCGCCGCCGCCTACGCAGGCGCAGGCTAAGGCCACGGCGACGGTCACTGGATCGGGAACTCCGCTCCGCGTTCGGCGGCCGGGCGGGGGCCGAAGATCCGCCGCTGCGATGCCTCGATGGGGACGTCGTTGATGCTGGCCTCCCGGCGGCGCATCAGGCCATGCTGGTCGAACTCCCAGAGCTCGTTGCCGTAGCTGCGCCACCACTGCCCTTGAGCGTCATGGCACTCGTACTGGAACCGGACCGCGATCCTGTTCTCCCGGAAGGCCCACAGGTTCTTGCGCAGGGCGTAGTCAAGCTCGCGGTGCCACTTGCCGGTGAGGAACTCGATGATCGCCGCCCGCCCGGTGACGAAGGTGTCCCGATTGCGCCAGACCGAGTCGACGGTGTACGCGCCCGCGACGCGCTCGGGGTCACGGGTATTCCAGGCGTCCTCGGCGGCCTGCACTTTGGCCTGGGCGCTCTCGAGGTCAAACGGCGGCAGCGGCGGCCGGTCAGTCATGGGCACACGCCTCGCGTTTCTTTAATTAATAAATTTTAGTGATAGAGTCCTGGTGTGAGCGTACCACCTGGCGACCCGGACCTGGCCTCGCTGAGCAGCCTGGATGATCCGGTGCGCCGCCGCCTGTACGAGGTCGTGACCCGGCAGGCCGGGCCGGTGGGCCGGGACGAGGCGGCGTCTGCGGCCGGGGTCGGCCGGGCGCTGGCCGTCTACCACCTGGACAAGCTGGTCGAATCCGGACTGCTGACGGCGTCCTACCAGCGGCCCGTCGGCCGGAGCGGGCCGGGAGCCGGGCGCCCGGCCAAGCTGTACGCCAGGGCGGAACGCGAGTTCGCGGTCACCGTGCCGCCGCGTGAGTACGAGCTGGCGGCGCGGCTCCTGGTCCAGGTCATCGAAGCCGATCCCAGCGGCCGCAGCCGGACCGCCCTGCGGGAGGCCGCGCACCGGCTCGGCACGGAGCTGGGGAGCAGGTTCCGGCCTGACGCGGCCGACCCGGGTTCCGCTCGCCGGGAACTATCCGACCAGAACGCGGCCCGCCGGGATGTGGAGAGCGTGCTGGTGCAGCAGGGATACGAGCCGAGCCGCGGCGACGATGGCGTCATCCGGCTGCGGAACTGCCCGTTCCACCGGCTGGCGGAACGGCACCGGGATGTGGTCTGCGGCATGAACCTGGCGCTCGTCGAGGGGCTGGTCGCGGGCCTGGAAGCGAACGGCTGGCACCCGGCCCTCGACCCCTGGCCCGGTCACTGCTGCGTCGCGATCGGCGGTGACCGGCCGTGACCGCTGCGCTCCGCCCACCACGACAGGGCCCTCAAGGACAGGGCCCGCCACAAAAGGAGAACGTGAAATGAGCCCGAGTAGCGCGTACGTAATCGTCGGGGCGGGCCTGGCGGGGGCGAAGGCTGCGGAGACCCTGCGCGAGGAAGGGTTCGGCGGCCCGGTCGTGCTGATCGGCGACGAGGCCGAACGGCCGTATGAGCGGCCGCCGCTGTCCAAGGACTACCTGCTCGGCAAGGCCGAACGGGAGACGATCTACGTCCACCCGCCGTCGTGGTACGCCGACAACGGCGTCGAACTGCGCCTCGGCATCCCGGTCACTGGCATCGATCCAGCGGCGCACGAGGTGCGGCTGGCTGACGGCAGCCGGTTCGGCTATGCCAGGCTGCTGCTGGCCACCGGCTCCTCGCCACGCCGCCTCACGATGCCGGGCGCTGACGCTGACGGAGTGTTCTACCTGCGCCGGGTCGGCGACAGCGACCAGATCAAGGCCGCCTTCCAGGCCGCGTCGCGGATCGCGGTGATTGGCGCGGGCTGGATCGGCTTGGAGACCGCCGCCGCGGCCCGCGCGGCTGGCGTCGAGGTCACGATCTTGGAGGCGGCGGAGCTCCCGCTGCTGCGGGTGCTTGGCCCCGAGGTCGCCCAGGTCTTCGCGGGCCTGCACCGCGAGCATGGCGTCGACCTGCGTTTCGGCGTGCAGGTCAGCGAGGTTACCGGCTCGGCCGGCCGGGCCGACGGCGTGCGGCTGGCCGACGGAAGCCACGTCGAAGCCGACGCGGTCGTCGTCGGCGTCGGGATCACGCCGAACAGCCAGCTGGCCGAGGCGGCCGGGCTGGAAACCCGTAACGGCGTCGTCGTCGACGCGCAGCTGAGATCCTCCGACTCAGACATCTTCGCCGCCGGAGACGTTGCCAGCGCCTATCACCCGGCGCTCGGCAGGCACATCCGCATAGAGCACTGGGCTAACGCGCTGCATCAGCCGCAGGCGGCCGCCCGGGCGATGCTCGGCCAGGACGTCGCCTACGATCGCGTGCCGTACTTCTACACCGACCAGTACGACCTGGGCATGGAGTACTCCGGCTACGTCGAGCCCGGCGGCTACGACCAGGTTGTCTTCCGCGGCGACGTGAAGCGCCGCGAGTTCATCGCGTTCTGGCTGGCCGACGGCCGCGTGCTGGCCGGCATGAACGTCAACGTCTGGGACGTCAGCGAGATGATCCAGGCCCTGGTGCGCAGCGGTCGCTCGGCGGACCCGGGCCGACTCGCCGACCCCGGCGTGCCCCTGGACGAGCTGGCCGGCGACTGACCTGGCCGCCTAGGTGCCAGCGAGCTAGGTGCCAGCGAGCTAGGTGCCGGAGAGCCAGACGAAGCCCCAGGGCGGCAGCTCGATCCGGCCGCCGCGGATGTCGAGCTGGCCGGCGCTTGAGTGCACGTGGACGGGTTCGTAGAGGCCAGCCCGGGTGATGATCCCGGCGTCGGCTGACTGGGGGATGTCACTGAAGTTGGTCAGCGAGAGGAACGGCGCGCTGCGCGGGTGCGCCCGGCGATAGGACAGCACGCTGCGGTTCTCGGTCGGCAGGATCTCGGTGCTGCCGCCGGCCCGCAGCGCGAGCAGCGAGCGCCGCGCATCGGCCAGCCGCCGGATCGCGCCGAACACCCGGCCTTCCAGCGAGGTCGGGTCGTGTCGCCGCCCGGCCAGGTCCCAGTCCATCAGCGGCCGGTGCATCCACCGGTTGTCCTGCGCGTGCGCCGGGTCCGCGGCCCACCCGGGGTCGCTGCGCATGGCCAGCTCGTCGCCCATGTAGATGAGCGGGACGCCGCCGAAGGAGAAGACGATGGCGTACATCGACTCGAGCCGCCTGACGGCAGCGGTGAGCGCGCCCGGGTCGGCGCTGCCATCAGGCGGCTCGAGCGCGGCCTCGATGCCGCACAGGGACGCGGCCATGCCGGAGATGCGGGCGTCGCCGGTGGCCGGGTTGTCCTGGAACAGCGCGCCGCGGCCGAACGATCCGGGGAAACGCCCGGCGTAGAAATCGGCCAGGAAGCGCCGGTGGGCGAAGCCGTCGATACCCGCGGCAGCGGCGTCGGCGTCGGACACCGCCCAGCCGATGTCGTCGTGGCAGCGAACGTAGGTGACCCAGGAAGTCGGGGCGGGGGCGGCGCGGCGGTGCGAGAGCGCGCGCTCGGCCAGCCGGACATCGCGGGTGGCCAGGCTCGACCAGAGCATCACCATGAGCTGGTTGTCGTAGGCCAGGTCGCACTCCGGGCGGAACCGGTCGTGGCCGCCGAGGTACTGGGCCAGCATCTCCGGGCTGACGATCGCCTCGGCCTTGAGCACCAGGCCGGGGGCGGCCAGCCGGGTCAGCGCCCGGAACGCCTGCAGTAGCAGGTGAGCCTCGGGCTGGTTCTGGCAGTCGGTGCCCATCCGCTTCCACAAGAACGGCACCGCGTCGAGCCGCAGCACGTCGATGCCCCGGTTGGCCAGGGCGAGCATGGTCCCGAGCATGGCCCGGAACACCGCCGGGTTGGCGTAGTTCAGGTCCCACTGGTACTCGTGAAAGCTCGTCCACACCCAGCCCAGGCCCGGAACCTGGGTGAAGCTGCCCGGAGCGGCGTCGGGGAACACCTCGGGCAGCGTGCGCTCGTAGCCGTCGGGTTCGGTGCGGTCCGGGTAGATCAGGTACATCTCGCGGTAGCCGGGCTCGCCGGCCAGCGCCTTGCGGGCCCATTCGTGCTCCCGCGCGGTGTGGTTGAGCACCAGGTCGACGCACAGCGCGATGCCGCGCTCGTGCAGGTCGCCTGCCAGCGCCTGCAAGTCGGCCATGGTGCCGACCTGCGGGTCCACCTGGTCGTAGTCGGCTACCGCGTAGCCGCCGTCGCTCTCCCCGTCGCGCGGCCGCAGCAGCGGCATCAGGTGCAGGTACGTGACGCCGACCTCCACCAGGTAGTCCAGGTGCTGGCGGACCCCGGGCAGCGAGCCGGCGAACCGGTCGGCGTAGCAGACGTAGCCGATCATGCGGGACCGCTGGAACCAGGCCGGATCGATCTCCCGGCGGCGGTCGAGCCGTCGCAAGTCCGCCGGGCGCGCGGCGGCCGCGTGCAGCGCGTCGAGCACCAGCTGGGTCGCGAGTTTGTGCACATCCGCCACGCCGCCGTAGACCCGGCCGAGCGGCCCGGTGATGTCGAAGGACAGCGCCTCGAGCCGCGTCAGGAACGCGTCGGCCTCCACCAGGCCTAGCCGCGACCGCGCTTGAAATTCCACCGCGGGACCCAGTTCGGGCACGCACGACTCCTCGGGGCACGGGCTGGCGGCGAGCAGCCAAAGTGATCGTCGATGGCGACGATACCCGGGGAATTACCGGCCGGGAAGCTTGGCGCCCATCAGCCGCCTGAGCCGCAGGATTTCGGTGTCCCGCGCGTCGAGCACCGGCTCGATGACGTTCATCGCGGCGTGCACGGCGGTCTCCAGATCACCGACGATGCCATACCGCAGGAAACTGCGTCCTAGCGCGCGCCGAAGCCGTTCGGCGGTGACGGCCAGCAAATCGGCCGGCTCTTTATGCGCGCCTGCCTTCGCGGTCCCGGCACCTCGATTGGCGCGGCTGGCGGCGCGGCTGCCCGAATTCGGCCGACGGCCGTGCCCGGGCGGGCGCGTCGCCTGCCAGCCGGGTGACGGGATTACCTCAAGCTCGGAACTAGCTGACTCGGCGCTGTCCGGCACCGCGAACAACGGCGTCATCGCCCACGGCTGCGGCGGCGCCGGGGCGCGGCGCCGCCGTTTTGGTAGGGTCGGCTCCGGGAGCATTGGCGTGACCTTTCCTGTCCAGGATTTGTCTACACAGCGCTAATGCTCCCCCTTTGTCGCCGTCTTGCCACAGATGTCCAGGTCACACGGCGTGTCATCACTACTCCGCAGGGTGCCGCCCGGCCCTTTCGCGCGCATTTCACCGGCCATTCTTATCGAAAATTTGTGCGCATGACGGGATTCGGCGGGTTCACGCGGTCACCGAACCGGGCTCTGCGTGCCGGGCGATTTCCACGTGCGGCCGGGAAAGCCATATCGCCCAGTCCGCGCTAATGTCGCCGGCCGTGGTCAGCAACAGTGGCAGATAGTCGTGCAGCAGCCGCTGCGTGGTGGTCTCGGCCGCGTGCACGGTGACGTTCATCGCGGCCCAGACGGCCCCGGTCCCGTCCCGGACCGGGACGGCGACCGAGCGGACGCCCGGCGCGAGTTCCTCGTCGGCCAGGGCCCAGCCCCGGGCTCGGACCTCGGCCAGCTCGTCGCGCAGCTGGCCGGGCGACCGGCCGATGTAGGGCGGCAGCCCGGAACGGCTCGGCTGGGACAGCACGGCCGGGACCTGATCCGCGGGCAGGGCCGCGAGCAGCACCTTGCCCTGCGAGGTCTGCGCCGCAGGGAAGTGGGTGCCGATCTCCACCCGCAGCGCGATCAGCTTGGGCACCGAGACGCGGGCCACGTAGACGATGTCCGAGCCGTCGAGCTGGGCCATCGACGACGACTCGCCGGTGCGGGCCACCAGCGACTCCAGGTGCGGCCGGGCAATATCCCACAGCCCCAGCGCGCTGACGTACGCCATCCCCAGGTTCATCACCTTCGGGGTCAGCTCGAAGGTGCCGTCCCGGGCTCGGACGTAGCCAAGCTCCTCCAGGGTGAGAAGCAGGCGGCGGGCGGTCGGCCGGGCCAGGCCGGCCGCGACCGCCACCTCGGTCAGCGACATGCTGCGGTGGTCCGCGCCGAACGAGGCCAGGATGTCCAGCCCGCGCGCCAGCGCCTCGACGAAGTCCGGCCCGCGGCCGCGTCCGGCCATGCCGGGGCTAACCCTCGCCGAACAGGCTGCCGCGCGCGCCGTGCGTGGAATCGGACTTGAACTCCGTGTACTGGTACGGGTTGTCCAGCACCTCGGTGGTGGGCAGGTCCGGGTTCATCCCGGCCGCCCAGGCCTCCTCCCCGAGCGCGGACCGCAGGTAGTCGACGGTGGCCTCGGCGGTCCGCCGCACCGCGCCGAGGTCGGCTCCGACCAGCCGGTTCTCGTGCTTGACGATTTGGCCGTCCACCAGGACGGTGTGCACGTCACCGCGCTGCGCCTGGAAGGCGACGTGGCCGTAGGGGTTCACCAGCGGGAACGAGACCGGCGAGTTCTCGTTCTTGATCAGCACCACGTCGGCCTTGGCGCCCGGCTCGAGGCGGCCCAGGTCGTCGCGGCCCAGGGCGCGGGCGCCGCCCCGGGTGGCCCAGTCGAGGACGTGCTCGGCGCGCAGCGCGTGGTGGGTGACGGTCTCGCCCTTCATGTGCGCCTCGAGGTGCTCGCGGGCCCGGTCCGCGCCGAGGGTGGCCCGCATGGCGGAGAACAGGTCGCCGCTCCACCAGACGCTGGTGTCCATCGACAGCGAGACCGGGATGCCGTGGCGGCGGACCTGCCAGGTCGGCGGGTAGCCCTGCCCGGCGCTCTGCTCGGACTCGGTCGAGACCGAGACGGAGCCGCCGGTGGCGGCGATGCGCTGGTAGGAGTCGGCGGAGAGGGTGGCCGCGTGCACGTAGATGTTCTCGGGGGTCATGAACCCGTTCTCGTGCATCAGCCGGATGCCGTCGTCGTTGGTGGCGCCCCACACCCCGGCGTGGGTGGTGACGGGCAGGCCGAGCTCGCGGGCCACCTCGAAGGCCGCCTTCTCCGGGAAGGCCGGGTCGCCGGTGACGTCGAAGGCGACCTGGAACCCGAGCATGTCGTCCGCGGGGTGCTGACTGAAGAACGACCGGAAGGCGGGGTCGGCGGTCCACTCCCAGGGGCCGGCCTGGATGTTGCCGTAGGCGAGGACGAACCGCCCGGGCACCGCGCGCAGCGCGTCGACGGCCGCCTCGGCGTGGTCGGGTGTATGCAGGTTGTGCGACCAGTCCACCGTGGTCGTCACGCCTGCCTCGAGGGCTTCCCAGGCGGAGATCAGGTTGCCCGCGTGGATGTCCTCGGGGCGGAACTTCCGGCCATGCTCCAGGTAGTTCCAGACGAAGTACTGGGTCAGCGTCCAGTCCGCGCCGTAGGCGCGCATCGCCGTCTGCCACATGTGCCGGTGGGTGTCGATCATCCCCGGCATCACGATGCCGCCGCTCGCGTCGATTTCCGCCGTACCCTCCGGTACCTCAAGGTGCGGTCCCACCGCGGCGATCCGGTCGCCGGCCACCAGCACGTCCGCACCGACCAGGACCGTGTGCGCGTCGTCCATGGTGAGCACCGTGCCGCCACGCAGCACAACCGGCCGGCGGTCCGGCCAGGACGCCGCTACCTCGTCGGGATTCGCCATCGAAACCTCCGGGTGGTCCTTCTGCGGACGATCGTCCGCTGCACGGCCGTTCGGCCGACCAGTGTCACTGTCGATCATCCGTGATCTGGCTGTCAAGCTATTCTTCTGTCGACCCGACCTTGACACGGAAGTTCGCAGGCCTAGGCTGGTCCGTACACCGTCCATGGACGATTGTCCGTATGACGGACAGTCTGACGAAAGGACGGCAACACGATGACGGTGGACCGGGCCGGGGGGCCGCTGGCCGGGCTGCTGGTGGCGGACTTCTCGCGGATCCTGGCCGGTCCGTACGCGACGATGCTGCTGGCCGACATGGGGGCCGAGGTGGTCAAGGTCGAGGGGCCGGGCGGGGACGACACCCGCACCTGGCAGCCCCCGGTCCGGGACGGCGTCTCAACTTATTACCTCGGCGTCAACCGCAACAAGCGCTCGATCGCGCTGGACCTGCGCGACGCCGGTGACCTGGCGGCGGCGCGCGAGCTCGCGCGGCGCGCCGACGTGTTCATCGAGAACTTCAAACCGGGTGGCCTGGCCCGCTTCGGGCTCGACTACGAGGCTATCTCGGCCGCCAACCCGGCCGTCGTCTACGCCTCGATCAGCGGCTTCGGCAGCGGTCCCAGGGGGACCGCGCTGCCCGGCTACGACCTCATCGTCCAGGCCATCTCCGGCCTGATGAGCGTGACAGGAGATCCGGGCGGCGAGCCGTACCGGGCCGGGGTCGCGGTGTTCGACGTCATCTCCGGGCTGCACGCCACCATCGGGATCCTGGCCGCGCTCAACCACCGGCATGAGACCGGCCAGGGGCAGCACGTCGAGATCAGCCTGCTGGCGTCGGCGATGTCCGGCCTGGTGAACCAGACCAGCGCCTACGTCGCCGGGGGCGTGGTGCCGTTCCGGATGGGCAACAGCCACCCCAGCCTGTTCCCCTACGAGCCGCTGCCCTGCGCCGACGGCGAGCTGATCATCGCCGCAGGAAACGACCTGCAGTTCCGCAAGCTGGCCCAGGTCCTGGGCGTCCCCGAGCTGCCCGACGACCCGCGGTTCGGCCGCAACGAGGACCGGACGGCCAACCGCCACCAGCTGCGGCCGCTCCTGGTCAAGCGGCTGCGTACCCGGACCAAGATGGAGTGGTTCCGCGAGCTGATCGCGGCGGGGGTCCCCTGCGGGCCGATCAACACCATCGACCAGGGCGTGGCGTTCGCCACCGAGGTCGGGCTGGACCCGGTCGTCAGCGTGGGCCAGGGCGACGCCGCGTTGCCGTCGGTGCGCCACCCCATCACCTTCTCCGCTACCCCGGCCAGCTACCGGCTGCCGCCGCCGGCCCTGGACGAACACGGAGCCGAGATCCGCCGCTGGCTGGCCGCACCCGAGGAAAGGTCGCAAGAGAAGGGGCCGAACGACATGGGATCTACACACAGCGGAACCGGCCGCGGGGAGGTGGGCGGATGAGTGGCAATGCGGACGGCCTTTCCTTCCCCACCTCGCTCGGGACCTCGACCGCCGACGAGATCAGGCTGCTCGGCCAGAACCTGACCGCGGACCTGATGGGCCGGGTCAGCTTCGGGGAGCTGGCCTTCTGGCTGGTGGCGCTGCGCCGGCCGTCGCCGTCGGAGACGCGGGTGTTCGAGGCCGTGCTGGTGGCGCTGGCCGACCACGGGTTCACCCCGACCGCGATCGCCGCGCGGCTGACCTACCTGTCCGCCCCGGACTCGCTACAGGGGGCGCTGGCCGCCGGGCTGCTCGGCGGCGGGTCCCGCTTCCTGGGGGTTACCGAGGACTGCGGGCTCTACCTGCACGAGGTGCTGCAGCGGCACCAGGCCTCGGGCGGCACGCTTCCGGCGGACGAGGATGGCTGGGACGCACTGGCCCTGGCGGCGGTCCGGCAGACCCGGGCGGACAAGCGCTTCGTCCCCGGCCTGGGGCATCCGGTGCACAAGGTGTGCGACCCCCGGACGCCGGCGCTGCTCGAGATCGCGGAGCAGGAGGGGCTGCGCGGTCCGCACCTGCGGCTCTTCGAGGCCATCGGCCGGGTGCACGAGCAGGTCCTCGGCCGCAGGCTGCCGCTCAACGGCGCGGGCGTCTGTGGCGCCGCGCTCGCCGACCTCGGCCTGCCCGTCGAACTGCTGCGCGGCTTCGCCCTGCTGGCCCGGGCGGCCGGCCTGCTCGGGCAGATCGCCGAGGAACGCCGCCGCCCGATCGGCATGGACGCCTACCTGACCATCGACCGTAACGCCGTCTACGTAAACCCGGACGAACCCTAGGAGCGCTGCATGGCCACCGTCGCCGCGGTCATCGCCTCGACGCATCACCCCTTCTACTACCGCGCGAGCACCTCGACGGGCGCGGACCGGCCGCCCTTCGCCGACGAATGGGTCGCCAAGATCGAGGCGTTCCGCCAGACGCTCACCCGGGCCGAGCCGGACGTCCTGGTCATGGTGGGCAGCGACCACTTCCACCAGCTGTGGCTGGACAACATGCCGCAGTTCCTGGTGGGCAAGGCGCCGGTCTTCGACGCGAACTGGTACAACGAGGAACGGGAGTTCGGCCTGCCGCGGATGCGGCTGGCGGGCGAGGAGGACCTGGCCGCCTACCTCCTGCGTGAGGGCCTGGACGCCGGCTTCGACCTGGCCTTCAGCAACGAGCTGCGGATCGACCACAGCGTGACCTGCCCGATCATCACCCTGCGGCCGCAAGCCGACCTGCCGGTCGTCCCGGTCTACACCAACATCTTCGCGCCGCCGATGCCCCGGCCGGAACGGTTCGTCCAGCTCGGCCGGGCCATCAGGCAGATGGTCGAGTCCTGGCCGGCCGACAAGCGGGTGGCCATCATCGGCACCGGGCACCTGTCCCTGGAGCTCGGCGGACCGCGGCAGTTCGGCCCGCACGGCCCGGACCCGGAATTCGACCGCAAGGCGGTGGCCTGGATCGCCAACGGCGACGTCGACGGCTGCCTGGGCGAGGTCACGCTGGACAGCCTGCACGCCCCAGGCAACGCCACCCACGGCTTCATGGACTTCATGCTCATGATGGGCGCGGCCGGCGACGGCGTCAAAGCCGACTACGTCGACACCCTGGACCTGTTCCACACCATGGAGGCGTACTTCACCTGGTACCCGGAAGGAGCGCCGGCCTCATGAGCAAGTACCTGCTCAACAAGTTCCTCTACACCGTCGACCGCGACCCGGAACTAGTCGAGCGCTACCGCGCGGACCCGGCCGGCACCGTGGACTGGTGGGAGCGGGATATGGCCAACACCGTGCTCAACTGCACGGCCGGGGAGAAGTCCACCTGGCTCGCCTTCACCGAGCCCGAACGCCAGGCGCTGCGCGAGCACGACCACGTGACGCTGTTCCAGCTCGGCGCCCACCCGTTCCTCACCCTCACCCTGTTCATCGCCATGTTCGAACGCGACCACGGCCCGCTGGAATACCAGCTGGCCTACGCCCGGGCCATGGACCACATCACGCTCCCCTACCCCGACATCGCGACCTAAGGCACTCCTCCACCGCGGCGGTGAACTTCGGCCTGACCGTGAACGCCGGGTAGGCGTGTTCAGCGCCTGCCCGGCGTGTCAGTATGACGGAATGACAGACCCGCGTGCGGGGCAGCCCGCTGCCGCTGAAGACCTCGTGGACGTCGCGAAGCTGGTGACCGCCTATTACGCGGTGCATCCCGATCCCGGCGATGCCGGGCAGCGGGTGTCGTTCGGCACGTCGGGGCACCGGGGATCCGCGTTCACGGCGACGTTCAACGAGGACCACATCCTCGCCACCACCCAGGCGATCTGCGAGTACCGGGCCACCCACGGAATCGACGGGCCGCTGTACCTGGGCGCCGACACGCACGCGCTTTCCGAGCCAGCGCAGGTCAGCGCGCTCGAGGTACTCGCCGCCAACGAGGTTCGGGTCATGGTCGACGCCCGCGGCGGTTACACGCCGACGCCCGCGGTGTCCCGCGCGATCCTGGCGCACAACGCTTCCCGTGGCCCGCTTGCCGACGGGATCGTGGTCACGCCGTCGCACAACCCGCCGCCGGACGGCGGGTTCAAGTACAACCCGCCCGACGGCGGCCCGGCCGGCACCGATATCACCGGGCAGATCCAGGACCGGGCGAACGACCTGCTCGCCGACGGGCTGAAGGGCGTGCGCCGGGTGCCGTACGCCCGGGCGGCCAGTGCCAGCGGGAAATTCGACTTCCTCGGCAGCTATATGGCCGCGCTTGGGCAGGTGGTGGACCTGGCCGCGATCAAGGCGGCCGGGGTGCACATCGGCGCCGACCCGCTCGGCGGGGCGAGCGTGGCCTACTGGGGCGCGATCGGCGACCGCTACGGCCTGGACCTGACCGTCGTCAACCCCGCCGTGGACGCCACGTTCCGGTTCATGACCCTGGACTGGGACGGCAAGATCCGGATGGACTGCTCCTCGCCGTACGCCATGGCCAGCCTGATCGGCCGCCAGCATGAGTTCGCGGTCGCGACCGGGAACGACACCGACGCCGACCGGCACGGTATCGTGACGCCCGACGCCGGGCTGCTCAACCCCAACCACTACCTCGCGGTGGCGATCGACTACCTGTACCGGCACCGGGACGGCTGGCCATCCGGAGCCGCCGTCGGGAAGACCCTGGTCAGCTCCTCGATGATCGACCGGGTGACGGAAGGCCTGGGCCGGACGCTGCTCGAGGTCCCGGTCGGGTTCAAGTGGTTCGTGCCCGGCCTGCTGGATGGTTCGGTGGCCTTCGGCGGCGAGGAGAGCGCCGGGGCGTCGTTCCTGCAGCGCGACGGCTCGGTCTGGACCACGGACAAGGACGGGATCATCCTGGCCCTGCTCGCCGCCGAGATCACCGCCGTGACCGGGCACTCGCCGTCGGAGCTCTACCGGGACCTTACGTCCCGGTACGGGAACCCGGCCTACGCCCGCATCGACACCGCGGCCAGCCGGGAGCAGAAGGAGGCGCTGGCTCGTTTGTCTCCGTCGCAGGTGGCGGCCGAAGAGCTCGCGGGCGAGAAGATCATCGCGGCGCTGACCACCGCCCCGGGCAACGGCGCGCCGATCGGCGGGCTCAAGGTGGTCACCGCGGCCGGCTGGTTCGCCGCCCGCCCGTCCGGTACCGAGGACGTCTACAAGCTGTACGCCGAATCCTTCCGCGGCCCCGAGAACCTGGCCGCCATCCAGGAACAGGCACGCGAGATCATCGCCGCGGCCATCGGCGGCTCTTAGTCGTTGTCGTCGCCCAGCTCGTTGAGGCTGATCAGGTGCAGGGCGACGTCCTGGATGCGGTCGAGCAGGCCGTAGAGCTCGGAGTCATCACGGACGCAGGCGGTGATGCACGTGGTGCCGTGGCCGCATTCGATGACGGCACCGGCAACTATGGCGGCCAGCAGCGACGGGCACTCGCCGCGCAGGACGATCCGGTACCGGTAGTTAGTGTCGCTCCGCGTGGTCTTGATGGCATCCCTCCTGCGGGCGGGCCCGGGCCTCTGAAGCTGTCCGGCGCGGCGGCTCGGCCCTCTGGCCCGGCCGGGCGCTCCCTGTGTTTATCTCCTGCGACAGGGTGATTCGCCGTCACCCATCGCGGGTTGTTCACCTAGGTGATACCTGGGGTTACCCCCGCGGGGCATTACAGGATGCCGATTTCGCGAGCCTTGGCGATGGCCTCTTGCCGGGTGGAAACGCCGAGCTTCCGGTAGATGGCCTTGGTGTGGGTCTTGGTGGTGTTCTGCGACACGAAGAGCTCCTGGCTGATCTCGCGCGAGGACAAGGTCCCGCGCAGCAGCCGCAGCACCGCCAACTCGCGTCCGGTGAGCGGCTGAGCCGTCGTCACCTCCGGCTGGGGGCTGGCGAGCCGCCGGTCGAGCCGGTCCAGCCGGGCAAGCTGGGCGTCGGCGCCGTCCGGCGAGGAGGTCAGCTGCTCCCTGGCTTCCGCGAGGAGGGCGGCGGCGCCCGGCCGGTCGCCGGTCTCGAGCAGCAGCGGGGCCAGCCGCAGCATGATCTCCACGGTAGGCCACGGGCTGATCCCGGGGTACTTGCGCCGGTTCAGGAGCGCGCCCTCGAACTGGCCGCGGGCCTGGGCGAGCCGCCCGCGGCCGGCCGAGACCGCCGCGGCGGCCGTTTCGGCGAGGGTGGCCTGCGGGGTCTCGGCCAGGCCGGAGTCCGCGGCGTCCACGATCTGGCGAGCCGTGCGTGCATGCCGCTCGGCCTCGTCCAGGTTTCCCTGCTCGACCGCGATTAGCGACAGGTAGGCGAAGCTCATCATCCGGATAACGGCGATGGAGCCGGTGCCGGCGACGGCTATCCGGGCCTGCTCGGCGGCAGCGGCCAGGTCACCACACCAGTAGAGGGCAGCCGCGTACGAGCCCCGGGCCAGCGCATACCACGGCGACGCCGGATCGGTCTCCAGCGTGACGGCCTCGGCCGCCGCGGCGCGCATCGGGCCGATGCCGTCAAACCCGAAGGTGGCCTTGAGCAGCGCCGCCGACGACCGCAGCGAGCTGAGGCCGTCCGGCAGCGGCCCGTCATGCCGGCCCGCCTCCACGATCGGCAGCCAGCGCCGCAGTGATTCCCGGTCTCCGGACAGCGCCGCGGCCCACGCCCCGCAGTGCGCGGCGACCGGATGAGCGCTGAGCGTGCCGGCTCCCAGCGAATCCAGCCAGCCGCGCACCGTGGCCATCTGCCCGGCGTCAACATGGGCGGACCAGTACCGTGCGATGAGATCGATGACACCGGCGACATCACCGACGGCCTGCAGGTGCTGGATCGCCTCGTCCGGCAAGCCTGCCCGGCGAAGCCAGTCGCCCGCGCGCTCATGCAAGACGGGCAGCATGTCCGGCTCGGCCCTGGCCAGCTCACCGCGCAGTACCTGCGCGAACAGATGGTGATAGCGGAACCACTGCCCGGTATCGTCCAGCGCCACGACGAATAGATTGTCCCGTTCGAGTGCGCCGATGATCGCGGCCGCATCGTCCGATCCCGTAACAGCGGCGCACAGCGGCGCGCAGAACCGGCTGAGGATCGAGGTGCGCGCGAGGAACTGCCGGATCCCGGCCGGCTGGCGGCTGAGCACCTCCTCGGCCAGGAAGTCCACGACAAACCGGCTGTCACCAGTGAACTGCCGGATAAACGCGGCCGGCGACGGGTGCCCGCGCAGCGACAGCGCCGCCAGGCAGAGCCCGGCCGGCCAGCCCTCGGTCCGGTCGACCAGATCCGCCAGTTCGGGCCCGCTCAGCGCGATTCCCGCGTTAGCGGCGACCAGCTGAGCCGCCTGTTCCGGGGTGAAGCGCAGGTCGCGCGCCCGGACCTCAGCCATCTCCCCGGCCGCCCGCAAGCGAGCCAGCGGCAGCGGCGGGTCAGCCCGCGTGATCAGCACCACCTGGACCGCGGGCGGGAGATGCAGCAGCAAGAAGGCGACCTGGTCGTGGCAGCCGCGGTCCCTGATCACCTGGTAGTCATCCAGCACCAGGACAACCGGCTCGCCGAGCCCGGCCAGCTCGTTGACCAGGAGGGGAAGCAATCTTCCCGCAAAATCAGGGGCCTGGCTCCGCAGTGCGCCCAGGACTTCACCGGCACCGAATCCCGGGCAGGCCCGCTGCAGCGCGGACACCACATGAAGCCACAGCCGCCCGGGGTCGTTATCGCCAGGATCGAGCGACACCCAGCCGAACGACCGGCTTTCGCGGGAGCTGGAACGCCATTGCGCCACCAACGTGGTCTTACCGAATCCCGCGGGAGCATCAACCAGGATCAGCTCCGCGGTCACGCCCGCCAGATACCCGACGAGTTCCTCGCGCTTTACCCACTGTTCGCGCGTCGCGGGAGCATGAAGCTTCGTCTCCAGCGGCACGTCAAGAACCACCTGCCGCGGCACCGAGGCAGCGACAGCCGGCCAGGCAGATTCCACAGGGATCTCCGGCTCACCTAACGTCACGTTCATCGCCCATCTGACATCGTGCTCATGCAGGTATCCCCAGCCAATGCCGTCCCGCAACCAGTCTTTCCGGGCAGGGGACAAAAGAATAGGGCGGAAGACCCTCCGTGCGGTGCACGTGCAACGCGCCGCCGACCGGAGTGCCGCGGACGGCTTCGCCGCTGATCGGGCCACTGGATAACGCTTGGGCACACGGGCTCATATGCGGTGTAACCGCTCCGTAACGGACTATATAGTTCTCCTGCTGGTCACTTGTGTCCATACGGAGGCACCGTGCGTACGCACCGCTACAAGATCATCATCTTGGGTGGTCTGGGTGAGACTTACCGTGAGGCCTTCCGCGATTTC
>JBKQQQ010001167.1:0-2933 GCA_052144275.1 Streptosporangiaceae bacterium | reverse complement strand
GGCCCGACAGTGAGCCGCTCCCGCCGAACTGGAAGCACCTGCCCATCGGCTACCACGGCCGCTCGGGCACCATCGTGCCGTCCGGCACGCCGGTTCCCCGCCCCCGCGGCCAGCGCCCGGGCCAGCCTCCGGGCCAGCTTCCGGGCCAGCTTCCGGGGGAGAGCGGCCCGACGTTCGGGCCGTCTCGCCGGCTCGACTTCGAGGCCGAGGTCGGCTTCGTGATCGGCATCGAGTGGGCGGGGCCGGTGCGCGTGAGCGAGTTCGCGGAGCACGTGTTCGGCGTGTTCCTGCTCAATGACTGGTCCGCCCGCGACCTGCAGGCCTGGGAGTCCAGGCCGCTCGGCCCGTTCCTGGCCAAGTCGTTCGCCACGTCGATCTCGCCGTGGGTCGTGCCGCTCGACGCGCTGGAGTACGCGCGGGTTAGCCCGCCGCCGCGGGACCCGGAACCGCTGCCCTACCTGGCCGACACCGATAAGTGGGGCCTGGACCTCACGCTCGAGGTGCGGCTGAACGGGCAGCTGGTGTCGCGTCCGCCGTTCGCCGCCACGTACTGGACGGCCGCGCAGATGCTGGCCCACATGACCTCCAACGGCGCCTCGACGCGCACCGGCGACCTGTTCGCCTCCGGCACGGTCAGCGGCCCGGACCGGGATCAGGGCGGCTGTCTGCTCGAGCTGAGCTGGGGCGGCGCGGAGCCGCTCACGCTGGCCGACGGGTCGGTGCGCAGCTACCTCGAGGACGGCGACGAGGTCGCGATCAGCGCCACCGCGCCCGCCGCCGCCGGCGGCCGGATCGGCTTCGGTGAGGTCGCCGGCCAGATCCTGCCGAGCCCGCCGCTGGACTAGCTCCCGTCCGGGCCGCCCGCCGCGATCCACTGCCGCAGCTTCTTGCGGTCGAGCTTGCCCACGCTGGTGAGCGGCATGGCGGGCACGATCGTGATCTCCCGCGGGTACTTGGTGGCGGCCAGGTGCTTCTTGGCGTGCTCGGTGAGCTCCTCGAGGCTGACCTCCGCGCCCGGGCGCAGCGACACGAACGCGACGACTTCCTCGCCGAGCCGCCCGTCCGGCCGTCCCACCACCCCGGCCTGCGCCACCGCCGGGTGGGCGATCAGGACGTCCTCCACGTCGCGTGGGAAGACGTTGAAGCCGCCGCGCAGGATCAGGTCCTTCTTGCGGTCCACCACGTAGAGGTAGCCGTCGGCGTCCAGGTGCCCGATGTCGCCAGTGTGCAGCCAGCCGCCGGCCAGGACCGAGGAGTCCTCGGTGTGCCAGTACCCGGTCATCACGCCGGGCGACCGCACGCAGATCTCGCCGTCCTGGCCCGGTGGCAGCACCTGGCCCGCGTCGTCCTGGATGGTTACCTCACAGCCCGGCACCGGCAGGCCGACGCTGCCGAGCCGACGGTCGTCCCGGGGATTCGCCGAGATAAACGTGGCCGCCTCGGTGCACCCGTACCCCTCGTAGACGGCCGCGGTCGGCACCCGTGCCTCGAACTCCCGCCGGACCTCCTCGGCCAGCGGCGCGGCCCCGGACGAGATCGCGGTCAGCTCGGACAGGTCGGCCTTCTCCAGCGGCTGGGTCAGCAGCATCTGGATCATCGAGGGCACCAGCGCGCTGAACTGGACCCGGTGCTCCTCGGCCAGCTTCACCCAGCCGACCGGATCGAACCAGCGCATCAGGATGGTCTTGACCTGGTCGGTCCGGTGCATGCCGCCGCAGATGACCAGCAGGCCGTAGGCGTGCGCCAGCGGAAGCGGCAGCACCGCGCTGACCACGTTGTCGCGGCCCGACATCTCATGGACGGCCGAACCGCACCAGTACAGGCCCGCGTGGGTGAGCGGAACGCCCTTCGACCGGCCCGTCGTGCCGCCGGTGTAGAGCAGGGCGGCCAGGTCGGTGCCTGACCGGTTGGCGATGGACCCCGGCTCGGCCGAGGCCACCTGGTCGAAGTCGAGCACGGGCACCCCGGCGGCATCCTGGCCGTTCGCCGTCGCCCCGGGTACCAGCACGAACCGGACCCCGGGCGCCCCACCCACGCCTTCCGCGCACGGGGGGCTCCCGCCCCCCGTTCCCCCTGGCCCATCCCCCTTCACTGCGGCGGTGACCTTCGGCAGGAACTCCACCGTGGTGACGATGCCGACCGCGCCGGAGTCGACCAGAGCGTGCCTCAGCTCTTCCTCGCTGACCAGGAAGAGCAGCGGGGTGACCACCGCCCCGGCGCGCCACGCCGCCGTGTAGGTCACCAGGACCTCCGGGCAGTTGGCCATCAGCACCAGCAGCCGGTCGCCCGGGCGGACGCCGAGGCCGGCCAGCCCGGTCGCGAGCCTGGCCGCGCGGTCGGCAAGCTGCCCGCTGGAATGCCATCTGCCTTCGTAGCACAGCGAGTCGTAATCGCCCTGCCGTTCGAGCGCTAGCTCGGCCTGCCTGGCCAGGTTCTTATCCATTTGAGCCTCACCTTAAGGCCCGCTTCTATCCCGATCAACAGATCGCTTCGACAGCTTGCTCAGGCCAGCTCGATCTCGAAGTACGCGCCGGTCCCCCGTAAGACAGCAGTCGTTAGGGCCGACTGGTCCTGCTTGCGGGATCCCGATGGACGCCCGGTGCGGGGATGTTACTCTATCCCTAGAATATTGAACGAGCGAGCATAGCGGGAGCGCCGCGTGGACTTCACCGAAGACCCGGATCACCGGCTCATTCGTGCGGCGGTCCGCGAGATCTGTGCCCGGTTTCCCGACGAGTACTGGGCCGGGCTCGACGCAAGCCACACGTTCCCCTGGGAGTTCTACGACGCGATGGCCAAGGGCGGCTGGATCGGCATCGCCATCCCGGCCGAGTACGGCGGCGGCGGCTGCGGCATCACCGAGGCCTCGATCGTGCTCGAAGAGGTCGCCGCCTCGGGCGCCTGCATGAACGGCGCGAGCAGCATCCACCTTT
>JBKQQQ010001166.1:0-6044 GCA_052144275.1 Streptosporangiaceae bacterium | reverse complement strand
CTGAGGACCCTGGTTTTGTCCGGATTCCACGCCGTGGTCGTCCCGTCGGGGTTCAGGACCAGGGTCCATCCCCAGCGATGGATCGCAATTTGATGGTGGGACCAACAGAGTAGCCGATGTCCAGCGGCAGGCTGGGGCCGGCGAGCCGGGCGCCGAGCTGGCGGCGGCGCAGGAAGGAGGCGAGCCCGCCCGAGCCTGAGAGCAGGTCCACCGCTTTCGTGGTGATCATCTAATCTCGCGCCCATGCTTTGTCAGCGACGTTCATGCTCCTGCGCAGAGGCGTAGAGAAGTAGCAATCGCCGGCGGCATGCTCAACGTCATGCCAACCGGCGTATTCCAGCCAGCATCCATCACGGCTACCCATGACTCCCCGGACTTCAATCTGTGGCCCAACATGATGCGCGAGTACAGCGAAGAATTCCTCGGCAACCCCGAACACGACGGCGACGGCATCCCCTGTTCACATCAACTTTGCTGGTAGCACGCTCGCATCGCATCGCCAACGTTGCGCCCAACTTGTTGCGTGGAAATCCGCGCAGGCAAGACACTACGACGTTCTGCGACCTCGCGGCCGCGATGCGGGTATGGGCGAAGAGCCTGCTGGGCCTGGAGGCAGCGGTTGAGCTGCTGATCGGGCACGGCACCTGGCCCGCGCGCGCCGACATCGCGCAAGTGGCCCTGACGCCTGGCCGGGATGGCGTCACCGGGGCGGAGATGGCGTCGGTGGACTTCGAGGCGGCGCTGGCCGCCCGCCGGGCGGGCGGGCTGCCGTGCTCTTCGGGTGAGGACCGGGTCCTGGCGCTGGCGGCGAGCATCGCGACCGGGGTGCCGGTGGCCCTGGGTGACCTGGTGTCCGGCCTGGATGAGGACAACGCGGTCCGGGTCGCGATCGCGGTGCTGCACGCCGCCGGGTTCGGCGGGCGCAGTGTCCTGGTTACCCGCGGGAGCCGGCGATGACCGGCAGCGCACGACGCGAACCGCCGGTGGCTGGCGCGGGACCGGAGACGGTGCGGGTGATACGGCCGGGGCATCCGCTGCATGGCCTGGACCTGCCGGTCTGGGGCCGCCTGCGATTGCATGGGGTCGCCATGGCGGTCCTGGTATTGCCTGATGGCCGCAAGAAGCGCGTCCCTGCGGCCTGGACACGTGACCGCAGCAGTGCGGGCACGGACATGCCTGCTGGCGGCGTTGTCGCGGCGGCCGGGGATCTGCTGCGCCTTCTGCAGGTGATTTCCGGCATTCCCGCTACCGCCGGGAACCAGGCGGAGCAGGTTGCACGGCAGTCACGTGAGCGGCGGTGAGTGACCCGAAGGTAACGGCGGCGCATCTGCGCCGCGCGGCGGGTCACGTGCGTTGATCGCGGGGTTCACAGCCCGGGCTAGCTTCAGGTTCACAGGTTGCTGCTGGTGGCGATCGTTGGCTGCTGACGGCCGTTCGGGGGGTGGAGTCGGCCTTCGGCGACTGAGGACCGGAAGCGGCGCGGCAGGCTCACCCGGGCCGCCCCGGCCTCCGTGGCGGCAGCGAACAGGACCCGTAAACGACCGGTGCCGACTAGCGCAGCGGGGATGCGTCGGTGGGGGCGAGGAGGGTGGTTTCGACCCGGACGATGTTCGACCTGTCGAAGCCCTCCATGTCGGCCTTGAAGCCGGGGCTTTGCATGTAGTCGCGCTCGATCTGCACGGGGTCGGCGTCCGCGGGGAAGGAGGTGAGCACGTACAGCCGGGGAGCGTCGTCTTCCGGGGAGGTCCAGATCCCGTGAATGGAGATCCCGAACTCGGCGAAGCTTCCGAAATGGCGGGGGTAGTACACGTCGCGGTAGACCGCCAGGCTTACGGAGTCTTTAAGGGTATACACCCTGAGCCGGTACATCATGGGCGGCATTGTCTCACGATAGCGGGTTGTCCGGTGTTCTAGGCGTCACTGCGGGTGACCCCAACGTTGCTGGGCTGCCTGCCGGGTGATGCCGAGGCGGGGCGGCGATCTTGGCCCAGGAGTAACCGGCCTTCCGGAGCCCGGTGACGGCTTCTGTGCTGATGACGGCCGTTGATGACCTGCTCGTCAAAGTCGGTGGTGCCAGTTCCGGTCGCGGCGGCCTGGTCGCGAGACTTTTGGGCTTCGGCGCGCAGCACGACCCGGTCTCTGGCGGCACGATACAGAGCAGTCGAGATCGCGCGCGGGATATACACGGGAAGATCTTGGGCCTGCAGATCGATCTCTATGAGTTCAAGGTGCGGTCATGAACACAGCCTGGTGTCACGGCCACATCCCGTTTTTCCCGGGTTGAGGCGCTCCGCGGATGGGGTCCCGCTGCGGTGGAGCGGGTCAGCTGGCCGTTCGCCCCCGGGGCCCTGGCGGCCGGACGGGGATGCGGACTCGGAGCATCGTTTTGCCTGGCCGGGAGTCGATGGTGATCGTGCCACCGTGGCGCTCCACGATGATGCGCCGTGCGACGTCGAGGCCCAGGCCGGTGCCTTTGCCCACGTCCTTGGTCGTGTAAAAGGCCTCGAACGCGCGGGCCGCCACCTGCGGCGGCATGCCCGGGCCGGTGTCGCCGACCTCGATGACGACATCGTTGCCCTCGGCCCGGGTCGACAGCCGGAGCGTGCCCGCGCCGGCCATGGCGTCGATGGCGTTGTCGATGAGGTTGGTCCACACCTGGTTCAGCTCGCCGGGGTATACGTGGATCCGCGGGACGTCTGCGCTGTAGTCACGCACCACCGTGACACCGTCGCGGAGCTTGTACCCGAGCATCTGCAGGGTGCTCTCGATGCCGTCGGTGACGTCGATGTACTGCACCGACGCGCGGTCCATCTGCGAGTAGGACTTGACGGCGGCGACAAGCTCAGAGATCCGCCGGCTCGAATCCTTCAGCTCTGATAGCAGCGTGGCGGCGGACAGAGTGCTCGCTATCCACTCCAGGCCCGGTCCCAGGGCCGGTCCGTCTAGCACCAGCGCTACCCGCTCGCACCAGTCGACATCGGCCCCGGCGGCGGCCAGCGGCGGGGCGATCATCCACTCACACACGATGCCGTGGCGGCTCAGCCACAACGCCAGGGCCTCCTCGTGATCGGCCAGGGTCAGCGGGTCCTGGGCCGCCGCCTGAGGCTCGATCTGACGGCGCAGCGCATCGAGAGCGGTGAACTGCCGGGCCGAGATCTCGCCCTGGGCGAGCCGGCCCAGGGACGAGAGCAGCATCTGGCATGCGGCCTCGAGCGCGTCGACCGCCCGGGTGGCGGCAGCCGCCGGGTTATTGATCTCATGCGCGAGGCCGGCGGCTAGCGTGCCGAGGTTGATGAGGGACTCGCGCTGCCGTGCCGTCGACTCGATGGAGCGCGCGGTGTGGTACAGCCCCTCGATCAGGTGCCTGCCGAACGGGAACCAGGCGTTGACCCGCCCACGCAGCACGCCGGCCGGCACCCGGAGCACCCGCCCGCCGGTCACGACCCGGCCGGTCGCGAGGTAGACGCCATCTTCGTCCCAGGCGCGGAACCCGCCGGCCCACCGGCCCGGCACGTCCATCTTCGCGACCACGGTCTCCTCGCGGCCGATGTGGCGCACCAGGTCGATGGCGCCATCGATGAGCACCCACCAAAAGTCCGCGTGCTCACCCTCGCGGAACAGATCGGCTCCGGGCTCGACGCGAACCTCGGTACTGCCCTCGGCCAGCTCCGCGAGCTGATCATCAGCCAGGCCGTCGAACAGGCTCAAAGCGCGAAGCTCGCCGGCGCGCATCAGATGGTGGCCAGGTAACGGTGCACCAGGTAGGTCGACATCGCGCCCTCCCCGACCGCCGACGCGACCCGCTTCATGGAGTCGAGCCGGACATCGCCAGCGGCGAACACGCCGGGCACGCTCGTCTCGAGGGCGAAGGGCGCACGAGGCAGCGGCCAGCGCCCGGCATGAGCGGGACCCAGGAGGTCTTGCCCCGTGACGACGAACCCTTGGTCGTCCCGGGCGACGTCGGGGCCGAGCCACTCGGTGCGGGGCGAGGCGCCGATGAACACGAACAGCCAGCACGACGGCACCTCCTCCGTGACGCCGGAGTCCTTGTCGACGAGGGTGAGCTCCTCGAGGTGGCCGTCGCCCCGGCCCGCCACCACCTCGCTGCGATACCGCACCTCGATATTGGGCACGGACGTGATCCTGTCAACCAGGTACCGGGACATCGTGCCCGCGAGCGTCGCAGCCCGGACCACCAGCACCACCCGCTTGGCATAGCGGGACAGGTTGAGCGCGGCCTGGCCTGCCGAGTTGGCCGCCCCGGCGATGTAGACATCGTCGCCCTGGGTCTGGCTCGCCTCGCTGGCGTTCGCGCCGTAGTACACGCCGCGGCCGGTGAGCTCGTCGAGCCCGGCCGCTTCCAGGCGCCGGTAGGACACCCCCGTCGCCGCGATGAGCGCGCGCGCCTCGATCTCTCCCGAACCACCCAACAGCACGGCGCGCACGGGCCCGCGGGCCTCAAAGCCGACGACGTCACGCGCGAGGACCATCTCGGCGCCGAAGCGAGAAACCTGAGCGATGGCGCGCTGGGCCAGGTCGGAGCCGGTCAGCCCCTTCGGGAACCCGAGGTAGTTCTCGATCGCCGCGCTCTGACCTGCCTGGCCTCCGGGCGCCTCACGCTCCACGATGACGGTGCTCAGGCCCTCCGACGCCGCGTACACCGCGGCGGCCAGGCCGGCCGGGCCGCCACCCACGATGCACACGTCATACAGCCGCTGCCGGGCGGTGGTGCGCAGCCCGAGCGCGCCCGCAAGCTCGAGTGTCGACGGCGAGCGAAGCGTGTCACCGTCAGGAACGAGCACCAGCGGGAGATCGGCCGGTGTCGCATGCGCGAGGTCGCGCAACCGCCGGGCCTCGGCGTCGCGGTCAACGTCGTACCACCGGTACGGCACGTAGTTCCGGGCCAGGAACATCTTGATGTCATGACTGCGGTCGGACCACCGGTGTCCGACTACCCGCACCTCGGAGGTGTGGTCCGGGTTCGCCTGCCGCCAGTCGCCGAGCAGGTCATCGATGACCGGGAACAGCCGTTCATCCGGAGGGTCCCACGGCTTGAGAAGGTAGTAGTCGAGGCCGATGTCGTTGATCGCCGTGATGGCCACGTCCGTGTCGGCATACGCCGTAAGCAGCAGATACTTCGCCCCCGGCGCACGAGTACGCGCCTGCTCGAGCATCTCGATGCCCGTCATCTGCGGCATCCGCTGGTCGGCGATGATCAACGCCACCGGCTGGCCGCGCAGCGCCAGTTTGGCCAGCACTTCCAGCGCCTCGGGTCCTGACGTCGCGCGTACGATGCGGTAGTCGGTGGCGTAGCGACCCCGCAGGTCGCGAGAGATGGCGGCAGAAACATCTGGATCGTCATCGACCGCCAGGATGGTCGGTTTGCTCATCAGATCAGCCTCACCTGGTGGCCTCGCCGGCTGCGGCCATGGCTGTTGCCTCCGTGCTGAGTTAAGTTCTTGGCTCATGCGTATTCGGAGGCCCGCCCCTGGCGACCTGATACAGGGCGAGGTAATGGACGGGGCCAAGATCTCCGGCAACAGGACATCTGCGAGTCACCATCAGGCTGCCGGGCGGCTGAGTGCGCGAGCTACACCCACGCGGTCTCCGCGGCCCGGATCGGCGCTGAGAGTACTCTCACGCCGTCATCAAGGATCACCGGCCACCGGCACATTTCGTTGTACTCGGCCGGGTCATCGAGCGACCACATGGCCGTCGACTTCGCTCACGGGCCTCTAGCAAGCGCCCTGGTACTGCCGGAGCCGGGTCCGTCAGCTCACCCGGTCCTGCCGGTGTCATTTGCCAGCGCCATGTCGGCCACCGCACGTCAAGCGCCACTCAAGAGTGCAGTAAAAGAATCGTGGTTTTGCCGATGATGGCCTGCTCGCCAGGAAACAAATGTTCGACGCCTCACGCCGGGCCTGAGACCGCCTAAGGGCCGCACCTGGGGCCGCCGCGGCCGCACCCCGGTGGTGCGGGTGACCGGCGGCAGCAACAAGCGCGTCTCGGTGGCCGCGCTGATCGCCGCCAGGCCCGGTCACCGA
>JBKQQQ010001165.1:0-17871 GCA_052144275.1 Streptosporangiaceae bacterium | reverse complement strand
CAGCATCGACGACATGGACCTAAGGCGGGGGCTTACAGTCACGCCGCCTTCAGGTTACGTACATCTTCGGGCCGGTCGAGTTGGCCGGGCCCGGGAACGGCGACGACGTCCGGTGCACCGGGGTGGGCTGCGCCGGGCTGGAAAGCTTGCCCGGCCCGAATATCTACGAGCGCATCCAAGGTAACTACCCTAGCCTCACGTCATGTCCTCTGACGCATTTGCCGACCTTGGCCGCTGCCTGAGCCAGTTCGCGGAGGGTCTCCGCGGCCTCGTGGACGCGAACCAGCGGTCGGCAGCTGGATCCCCCGCGGACAAGGAAGCCGACGGCGAGCCCTATGCCGGTGACTGGGGCTTGCATCCCTCTGGCGCTGTATTCACAACCGTGCTGCTGACTACCTGGTCGTGCACGGACCATCTGTCCGCCGCGGGTACGGTGCTCGAGCGCCACCAGGGCATTAGCTCGCTCTACACGCTCACGCGAGGCGCCGCTGAGTCAGCCGCAATCGCCTGCTGCCTCACCGAGCCCGGCATCGGATCGCTTGAGCGTGTCCCGCTCGAAAATAGGATCCGCCTGGTGACCTGCAAGTCTTCGGGGTGTCAGGCGGCGCGCGAGTATTCGTTGATCAGGCCGCCCAGGACGGGTTTTCGGTGGATCCGTCCGCGGTCGAGGTCGGCAACGGTGGGGTGGCCATCGTCGTGTTTGCGGCCGGGGACGCGCTGGGCGATGCCCTGGTGCGGCCGGGCAGTGTTGTAGTGCACCTGGTATTCAGTCAGGACGGTGCGCAGATGGCCCTCCCCGAGGATCAGCACGCGGTCCAGGAGCTCCCGGCGCAGGGTGCCGACGAGGCGCTCGCAGATCGCGTTCATCCGCGGAGCCTGGACGGCGGTGCGCAGAATCCTGGTGCCGGCGGCCTGGAAGACGGCGTCGAACGAGGTAGTGAAGTTCGATCCGCGGTCGCGGATCACGAACCTGATGTCATCGAACCGCTCGCCGAGGGTGAGGGCGAGGTTGCGGGCCTGCTGCACGGTCCACTCGCCGGTGGGGTTGGCGGTGATTCCGCCCAGATGCATCCGGCGGGTGCCATGCTCGATGAATACGTACAGTCTTCTCAGCAGCACGATGTCCACGTGCAGGAAGTCGACCGCGACGATCCCGGCGGCCCGGGCGTGCAGGAACTGCCGCCAGGTCGGACCCGCCCGGCGCAGGGGCGGATAGATGCCCGCGGCCCGCAGGATCTCCCAGACGGTGGACGGCGCGACTGTCACGCCGGGTTTCGTCAGCTGGCCGTGGATCCGGCGGTGCCCCCCACAGCGGATTCTCCTTCGCCAGGCGGACGATGAGCCGGGCGACGCCCGGGACCGTCGGCGGACGGCCGGGCTTGCGCCGCTTGCTCGTGTCATACTTCTTCGCGGCCAGCCTGCGGTGCCAGGCCAGCAGCGTCGCAGGTGTCACGGGAAGACTTCGGCCCAGCGGTTACGCGGTATGAGCCGGGCCAGCGCGGCGAGCCAGACCCGGTCGGCCGGCTCGTAACGTACCCGGCCGGCGTGGCGGCGCAGCACCGCATTCTCGTGCCGGAGTACCAGTAGTTCGGCATCCTTCGCCAGGTCCGTGAGGAACACCAGGACTGCTAGGCCGAGTATCCGGCGAACTAGCAGGTACACGATCTTGAGCAGCACCCGGCCAGCCAACCATGACCGCGTCGAGCATGCTGGCGACAGCGCAGGTCAGCCACTCAATCGATTATTCGAGCGGCACAAGACCAGATCGAGTAATCGAGCCCGACACCATCGTCTAAGATCCATCATGTCCGGAAACAGCCGCGGGCAAGCCGATCTGCCCATCTCGACCTCAGCGCCGGCGATCGCGGACCAGAGCACCGTTTCGTGAGTCACCGGTGATCGCTTCCGCCGCGGCCGCGAACGCGGCAGGGTGGTGGAGCTACCCGAGCCGCCTGACCGACCGGGTGCCAGCACAGTACTTGAATCCGCTTGCCCTGACAGGAGGACCTGGCGTGACGGATGCGGAGGAGTGGAAGGTGAGCCTGCCCTCCTGGCGGGACGGCTCCGCGAGGCGGTCAGTGATCGCCTTTCTGCAGGAGATCACCCAGGGACCGGACGCTCTCCCCGTGGCTGACCGGGTGGCTGCCTTCGACAATGACGGCACGCTGGCCTGCGAGAAGCCTCATACGGCGCTGGCGGGATTCCTCCTGGACCGGGTCGCCGCAGCCGGCTCAGCTCCGCCGGAGGTGGCGAGCGGCCACGACGTGCTGCGCGAGCTAGGTGTGCTGTTCGCCGGCCAGACAACGGCGCAGTACGAGGAACAAGCGCGCCGTTACCTCACCGGAGCACTGCATCCGCGCTTCCAGCGCCCCTACCCGATGCTGACGTACCAGCCGATGCTGGAACTCATCTCCCTGTTGCATGCCCTCGACTTCAGCGTGTTCATGTGCACTGACAGTTCCCGCGACTTCATGCGGGTCATCGCCGGCCCGGCCTACGGGCTGCGGCGCGAACGGGTGATCGGGTCGGAGGTACAGATCCAGTCAGTGGACGGCCGGTTGGTCCGTACGGCCCTACCGGTCCCGATGGATGACGGGCCGGGCAAGCCGGTGCACCTGTGGGATCGCACCGGAACTCAGCCTGTGCTGGCGGCGGGCAACGCCGCCGGAGACATCGACATGCTCCGAGCCGCCCGCTTCGCCCTGGTGGTTCACCACGACGACGCCGTGCGGGAATACGCCTACGACGACCATCAGATACTCGACGCGGCCGCCGGAGGCGGCTGGACCGTGCTCAGCATGCGTGACGAATTCGCCCGCATCTGGGCAGCGGACCTCGCCGATGGCGCGCAGTGACCGACGGGGCCCTTGCCTGGTCCTCAGATCCTTTTCAGCACGCGGGCATGGTCAGTGCTTCGCAGCATTCTTGACTTTCTTGCCCTTATTCTTAACCTTGCCGGCATCTTTCTTAGTCTTGCTCTTGGCTGCCTTCGCCTCGTGCTTTGCCTTCTTGGCCACACCCATGACCGACTCCTCTTCGTCGCCTGAGACGCCACGATCCGATGGCTGCCATCTTCCACGCTGGATGCACCTCAAACCCGGGGTGGGCGGCATCGGTGCCGCCGCGAGAGTGCCGGGGACCTGGCCACCAAGATCACGCCGATGAGAAGGGCGATCAGGCCGGAGGCTTCGAGCAGGATGAGACCCGGGGACACGCGGATGCTGTCGCCGAAGACGACGATGCCGAGGACGATCCCGGCCACTGGCTCCGCCGCGGTGATGCCCGGCAGGGACGTGTGCAGCGGCGCCACGTTGAAGGCGCCCTGCATGAGCCACAGCCCGACCAGGGTGACAGCTATCAGCGAGTAAGCGGGCCCAGGCGGATATCAGGCCCACCCGGGATGGCTGCTGATCCTGGACAACGTCAACGACCCTGATGATGTCGAGCCGCTGCCGGGGCAGCTTTCCGGCGGGCACATCGTGATCACCACCCGCCGCGACACGGGCTGGGACCGGATCGCCGACCCGATCCTGTCCCGCCCGAAAATAGGATGGGTGCAGCTCGTGTGGAGGGAGTGATTGAGCAGGGAAGTTTATGGTTGGGCTGCTGCGGGTGGATGGTGTCTCCTACCGTTTCGGTGAGGGTAAGGAGGCGGTTGATGGGGTCGCTGATTGATGAACTGCAGCGCCGGGAGGCGGCGGCCCGTGAGGAAGCGGAGGAGCTGCGCGGGCGGATCGCGCAGCTGGCTGAGCGTCTGGCCGGGGTCGAGGAGCGGCTGTCGCGGCTGGTGATCGCCCGGGAGACGGTGGCTGAGGTGCTGAGCGAGGCGGGCGCGGAGGCATCACCTGTGGCGGTTCCGGACGGGGCGGTGCTGTCGCGATCTGGTCACCTGTCTGCGGTCGGGGTGCTGGCGGTGCCGCCGTGGCGGGCGGGTCTGGAGGCCTCGGTGCTGCCGGAGGCCTACCGGGACCTGCTGGAGGTGGCAGAGGATGCCGGCCGCCCGTTGCGGGCGGGGCAGATCGCCGCGGCGGCCGGGCTCGGCACGGACAAGGCGAAGGTGGAAGGCCTGCGGTCGAAGCTGAAGCGGCTGGTCGAGCGGGGCTGGCTGGCCGAAGACGCCGGGCCGGGACTGTTTGCCCTGCCGGCGCGCGACGGTACCGGGGAAGCGGCAAAACCGGGGTGATAGCGGGCTCTTCTTCCTAGGTTCGAAGGTGCCAGCCGTACGAACCTCACAGGAAGAAGAGCCCTATGGAACCGTATGCCCCGACTCCGGGTGCTGGCCCCTTCGCTGCCTCGATGAAGCTGGTCACCGCGCTGGTAGCTGAACTGCAGGCCCCCGAGGCGGCCGGGCTGACCGCCTACGAGCTCGAACAGTTCGTCGTCGGCCGGGGACGGGAGGTGCTGCGGCAGATGGTGCAGGACCACCTGGACCTGCGCGCGGCGCGGGAGGAGGAGACCGCCCGGGAGCACGGCGCTCCCGTGGTGGGGCTGGACGGGATCACGCGGAGCCGGGTGGAGACCGGCCACCGCAGGCTGCTGGCCACGCTGTTCGGCACGGTGCAGGTGATCCGGTGCGCCTGGCGCCGCCCGGGGGCAGGAAGACGGGCAGTCACCCCGAGAACGGTCGGAACGGCTGGGTTCTCAACCGGTGCGGCGATATTAATGCATGTCGAGGTAACGGTCTATCTGCTCACCATCGCAGCTGGCCGCGTCTGATGTTAATCGAATTGTGACCGCGCTTGGACAGGAGACGCCGTGGCTATCGGGACCGAGGTCCTCGATTTTGGGCGCCGCGACCATGTTATCCTCTGTTTTGCCGGGACGAGCAGGAACTCGCCGAACAGGTGAGTGAGTATCTTCTCCCCGCGATCCAAGACGGCGACGGGGCGATCGTGGTCGCCACGCCAGATCACCGCCGATCCTTCGAGAGACACCTTGCCGATGTCGGCGTGGATGTGGCTGCTGCTCGGGCCCACGGCGCTTACCTTGCGCTTGACGCAAGCGAGACGATGCGCGGCTTCATGGCCGCCGACTGGCCGGATCCCGCTGGTTTCTGGCAGGCGATCAGTCCCATGCTCCGGCAGGCGGCCAAGGCCGGGCGGCCGGTTCGCGTCTTCGGCGAGATGGTCGCGCTGCTGTGGGACGCCGGCCTGATCGATGCCGCCATCGAGGTCGAGGCGATGTGGAACGAGATGGGCGCCCAGTACCCGTTCTCGCTGCTCTGCGCCTACCCGGCCCAGCCGGCGGCTTGCGCTCACCAACTTGACGCTCTGACTGAGGTGTGCCGCGCCCACACGCAGGTCACCGGCGCACCGCCCGAGGCAGAATAAGCCCGGCGCACAGTCTGTGACCCATTCACCTCCGCGCGCCCACCGGGCTGTGCGAGACCACCGCGTTCGTGCTGACCGGCCACGCGGCCGAGGTGCACGGCTGCATAGGCTCCGCGGAAAACCAGTACGACTACGTCAGCATCGGCATCGGGCACCATTAACCCGAAGTTCCCCCCGGTGATCCGCGCGGGTGGCTGTTTACCTGGCCTTTCCGGGATGCGCAGGGGGTGCTACTGACTACGCGAGTTCGGCCCGACTGAAGGTCCTTCACCAGGAACTCGCGGCATCAACGCCTGATAGCTCTGGAAACTCGTCGGGTTCATCGGGTCTTGGCAGGCCATTGGAATCTGCCGCGCTGGCGGCCCGCGTCGGCCTTATCGCGCCGCGCATCGGTGGCACGAGCTTGCTGCCTTGCCTAGCCGCTTTCAAACGGAGTCGTGGCGGCTTATCAGAACGCGCTGGCTTGGTTATGGGCCAGCCAGGACGGTGGCCGAGAAGTTGATGTCGCTGCCGGGCGCGAAGGAGAGCGGCCTGACCGGAAGCGTCACCGCGTCTACCGCGTAGCTGCCCGGCTCGGCTTTGCGCGCATGGGTCAGGCCGCAAGGTGCCTTGATGGACAGGCGAAATCCATCAGGCATTCTGTCCCCGCCTTCTCCGCAACGCCGCTGGCCCGGGCCAGCGGCAGAAGCCCCTGTTGAGCTCGGCGGCGGGAAAGGCGGCCGGGTCGCTCCCGCGCCGGTCGTTGCGGGCCCTGAGCCGGCGTTTCGCCCCCGCCGATGGTGGTAGCTATCCGGTCATGACCGATGATGCGCCCGCGGTCGGCGGCGCTGGCCGAACCGGCGCCGGTACCCGGACGCAGGACGCCCGGGCAGCCGAAGAGAAGCGGAACCAGGCCGCGGAGAAAGAGCGGATCGCCGGCGGCGCTGGCGTGCAGGATCAGATCGGCCGCGGCGCGGACGTGCGTGAGCAGAACCGCCTGAACGCGCCGGTACCGGGCCGCCCGGGAAAGCCGGAGCAGGCCCGGGTGCCGGAGCGCGGGGCCGGCTCGCCGGAATCCAGCCGTGTGCCGGGCTGGCTGCAGACCGGGGCCGCGTGGTCGTGGCGGCTGCTGCTTCTTGCCGCCGCCATTTACCTGGTCGTGCGGGTCCTCGGCATCTTGTACATCGTGGTCGTGCCGTGCGTCGCGGCGTTGCTGCTCACCGCGTTGCTGCAGCCGCTGACGGGCCGGCTGCGCCGGGCCGGGCTGCCCGCGCTCGCCGCGACCTGGGTCACCCTGCTCATCGCCGCCGTCGTGCTCGGCGGCCTGGTCCTGCTGGTCGCCAACCGGGTGAGCGCGGACTATCCCGCCCTGGTCGACGAGACCAGGCACACCATCACCCAGATCGAGTCGCTGCTGGCCGGCCCGCCCTTCCATGTCAAGAGCAACAGCGTCCAGAACTTCCTGAACAACGTTCCCGGTTACCTCAGTAAGCACAAGGCGCTGGTGGAGGGCACCGTGCTGACCGGCGGGAGGATCGCCGCCGAGTTCTTCGGCGGCCTGGTGCTGATGCTGTTCGTCATGTTCTTCCTGATCAAGGACGGGGAGCGGATCTGGGCCTGGCTGCTCGGCGCGCTGCGGACCCAGACGGCGCGCCGGGTGGACCGGGCCGGGCACGCCGCCTGGCTGGCGGTGGTGTACTACATGCGCGGCACGGTCGCGGTGGCCGCCATCCACGCGATCGTGGTCGGCGTGGTGCTCTCGGTGATGGGCGTCCCGCTGGCCTTCCCGCTGGCCGTGCTGGTGTTCCTGGCGGCGTTCGTGCCGCTGGTCGGGCTGCTGGTGGCGGGCGCGCTGGCCATCCTGGTCACGCTGGCCACGAAGGGCTGGGTGGACGCGGTCATCTTGCTGGGCATCCTGATCATCGAGGACCAACTGGAGGCCCACCTGCTCCAGCCGCAGGTGGTCGGGCGGGTGATCCGGCTGCACCCGCTGGCGGTCATCCTCGCGCTGGCGGTCGGCGGCGTGCTGGCCGGCATTGCCGGCGCGGTGGTGGCGGTGCCGATCGTGGCCGTGATCACCCGGGCGGTGCCCGAGCTGCGGCGGCGCGAACCCGGCGATCTCGGCCCGGGGGACCCGTAAGATGCGCGGCAGTGCCTCGATGCCACGCTGTCCTCACCGTGCGTGCCAGCAGGAGTAACCGCTGCCGCATTCCGAGCTCGATGTGCTGATCAAGCGCCTGGATCCGGGTGACGGCGGACAGCGGGGCGGCGACCCAGATTCCGCCGATGCGTGTCCGCCTGACGACGTGGTTGACTGGGGCCGGGTGTGCCGGGGCCTGGTTCGCGGGCGCGGCCGTGCCCGGGGCGGCCGGCCGGGGTTCCGCCTGCTGGCTGCGATGTCATGGACCGCACCTCCCATCAAGCTATATCGCATTTACCTTCCTCGCCTGCTGAGGCTAAACGGCGCGCCAGGCGGGAGATGGCGGGGCGCCGGCCTCGGGTTTGCTGGTTCCGTGGCCGGTGGTGGCCGGGGGCCTGTTCGGCATGGTGGCTGCGGGGCGCGGGAGTCTGGTGTCTGGTGATTGGTGCGGGCATGCAGCGCCGTATGGCCGTAGGCCGCAGGGCTCCTCGCCACGCCTCGCCACGGGTCACGGGGGTGATCCGGGGAATGGCGCGGATCACTACGGCTGAGCCGGCCCGCCGGGCCGGAGCCCAGCCCCGGCCTGGTCAGCCGCGGCTGGCTGCGGGCGTGGCGGGGAGGTTAGCTGACTTGGGGGCGCGCCGGTAGGCTGTCCGGGCGGCGCGGTGCGCGCTGCGATGTGCCATCTCGGGAGTGGAGCCGCGATGAGCGAGCCCGGCTACCAGGACGCGCTCCGGGTCTTGTGCCAGGACGCGGGGGCTGACCTGCACCGTGTGCTCGCGGCGGCGTGCGCGCCGGTGCCGGCCCGGGATCCGGTGGTGTACCTGGCTGACTTCGCCTGCCAGGTGCTGGTCCCGCTGGCCGCCGACGCGGCCGAGCAGGAGGTGGCGGGGACGATGGCCGGCCGGGCGTTCACCACGGGCCAGCCGGTGACCAGCGACCGGGACGGCCCGGTCCGGGTGTGGGTCCCGGTGGTGGAGCAGACAACCCGGACCGGGGTGCTGGCGGTTACGGTCCCGCACGCCGGCCCGCAGATCCTGGCGCAGGCCGAGTTGCTCGGCGTCTTCACCGGCCTGGTCGTGGCCGCGGCTGCGCGGGTCAGCGACGTTCCGCACCTGCGGCGGCGAGGCCGGGCCATGTCGCTGCCAGCGGGCATGCAGTGGGATCTGCTGCCGCCGCTGAGCGCGCGCACAGCCGGTGCGCTGATCGCCGGGGCGCTGGAGCCCGCCTACGATATCGCCGGGGACGCGTTCGACTACGCCGTCAACGGCACCGATCTGCATCTGGCCATCTTCGATGGCCTGGGGCACGGTCTCGGCTCGACGCTGCTGACCGGCCTGGCCGTCGGGGCGTACCGGCACGCCCGCCGGGACGGGGCACCGGTGGCCGGCATGCACGCCGCCATCGATGCGACCCTGGCCGGGTACTACGACGACATTTCGTTCGCCACCGGCATCATCGCCCGGCTGGCCACCGGGTCAGGGCGGCTAGAGTGGTCGTGCGCCGGGCACCCGCGACCGCTGCTGCTGCGCGGGCGCAAGATAGTCGCCGAGCTCAGCTGTGATCCGGTGCTGCCGTTCGGGCTCGGCGACGGCGCACCCAAGCCGCGCGTTGCCGAACTCGAACCCGATGACGCGGTGCTCATGTACACCGACGGGGTGACCGAGGCGCGGACCGAGGACGGGGAGTTGTTCGGGCTCGACCGGCTGGTCGACCTGCTGGAGCGGGAAGCCGCCAGCGGCCGAACGGCCGAAGAACTGCTGCGGCGCCTGGTGCGGGCCGTGCTCGACCATCAGGGCGGCGGCGGCCTGCGCGACGACGCCACCCTGCTGCTGGTGCAGTGGACCGGCACCTGACCGGGCGCCAGCCGCACTGATGAGCACGGCAACACCTGTACCGCTCAAAATTGTTACGCCCGCCCCGTCGCAGGAATGATGCCCTCGGCGACGCTGCCGGACAGGCCAAGCGGGTTCCCGGCGGCGAGCACCACGCCTTCGGCCTGAGCCTTTCCAAGTCGCCGACCGGGCTGGCCGCAGCCCGGAGGAGTCATCGACGCGGATCACCGCGCGATTTCCGGGCCGCGCCAGGCGGCCGGGCAGAGGCCCACCGCCGGGAAAAGCCGCCGTGGCGCTCACTGAGCTGGCAGAAGCATCGGCCGGACGGTCGGATCCGCTAGCCGAGCGGGCAGGCATCGCGCTGGACTTCGCTGAGACGGACCCGGATGCCGCCCGGTTCCCGTTCCGAGGCATGTGCCGAGCCGAGCAAGCTCACGACAGGCGGCGGGGACTCCGCGGGCATGGGCGCCGCCGTCTGGGAGGCGTTAGACCAGGCTCCGTTCGGCTTCATCTTGGTCCTTCCCGAACCGGCGCGCGAACTTCATGAGCCGACTGCCTACGCAGCCAAAGGACCGAAGCCACTCTCTCGGCAATGCATGCCGGTTTCGTCTGATGACGTCCCATCGGGTCGGATTACCGCAGGCCAAAAGGATATTGGTGTCTGGGTACGTCGCGCTCCGTCTGGCGTTGCCTGGGGGCGTTGTCACTTGGTTTGTCACTGGCCATCTCGTGTCACGAACATTAGGTTCTGCCTGCAGGCCGAGCATCGCCGGACATGTGCTTCCAGCGCGCTCAGACACGGCCCGCGTATCTTGGCTTTACATGCGAGTGTAATAGCCGGCGCTGACCCGCATCAGGAGCGCAACTTCGTCCATGCGCAGGGGTGGCCGTGTCAACCCCAACTGGCCCCACGGTTCTCCGGCTACAGCCACAGGGGAACCGCTCCGGTTGCCGCTATATAGGCCTTGATACCGAACCTACGCTCAGGTCCGGAGCGTATGCCAGGCGACTGCGCCCCGGCGCAGGCCAGGGCGCAGCTCTGCCATCCGCGGCTACTGGCCGCAATTGCTGCGGTGGCGCAGCACTGCGGGTAAATCCCGACTTGGCTCACGATCATGGACTTTCGACCGGCTTAATACGCTGACCTGCGGATTTACTTCTCAAGTCGACGAAATCTGCGCACTAAAGTAACCAGGTTGGACTCGTAGTGGATGGGATCACCAGGGTCCGGGCTTGAGTCCCCGGTGCGGGGTACTTCCGCACGGGGGAGCAGGAGGTGACACGGGCCCCGCAGTCCGGCCAGGAGATCCCGGTTGAGCAGGTGAGCGGCGGGGTGCTAGCGCGGATGCGGCCGGAGCTGAGCGTCGGCGCCGCCCTGCCCCCCGCCGGGCGGCAACCTCGGGGTGGCGGCAGCCCGGGAGGTTGGCACGCACGCGCCGCCTGGGCGACAATGCCTGGATGGCTCGTGATGACAGCTGGGCCCAGGTGCTGCGGATGGCCTTGCCCCTACTGGACGGGGCCAGGCCCGCGGGGATGCTCGGGTGGGTGCCCCGTGTCGCCCCCGTTGTGACCCAGGGCGCCGTCGGGGCCGGGCACTGGGCCGCCGGGCGCCGGCGGCGGGCCCTGGCCGCGTGGACGAGCGCTGCCGGCTACGGGCTGGTGGCCTGGGGCCTGGGCACCGAAGCGCCGACCCCGGCCGAGGCGCGACAGAACATGCAACAGAACATGCAACAGAACATCCAGCGGCTGCAAAGGGAGGGCCGGTTGCCCAAGCCTGGCACCAAGGCCCCCGCTGCCGCCCGGACGCAGACACCCGCGGCCCGCCGCCTAGAGCGCCACCTATCGCGGGCCGCCCCCCTTTTCAAGGCCACGGACACCCCCCAGTACAAGCTTGCTTCCACTGTCGCGGGGATGGTCCTCGGCGTGCGGTGGGGCCTGCGCCACCCGCGGCGGCTGACGGTACTCGCGATCGCCAGCGAATCCTATACCGTCGTGTTCTATGTCCCCTGGGTGGCCCGGGCCGTGCAGCGGCGCAGGCCCAGGATCGCCGCCGGGTGGGCCCTGGTCATGGCCGGATCGGTAGCCCGGCTGCGGGCAGCAGCGGCTGAACCGCTCCGGTAACAGCAGGCCCGCAGCGGCCACCGCGACAACAGAACACCGGGAAACCGCGCGGCACCTGCCTGCGAACCCCTACATGAGCCCCCGGCCGCGCAGCCCGGCGTACGTTGCGCACCAAATGAGCCAACTCGGGAGGGAGTAGACACCCGCGGGTAAATGACTCGGTGCGTCAGGTTGCCGACTGTCTGCCGGCCCACCTTGAGCAGTACGGGCACCCGGAGCGTGGAACGTCTTTCGAGAGTGTTACCCGCGGGATGTCAGCGCGGTAGACGAGTTGCGGTGCCGGTGGCCTGATGCCGGTGGCATGCGCCATGAACTCGGTGACTGCCAGAGAGGCGACCACGCCGTTGACGGAGACGATGGCGGGACCTGTGCCGCCGAGGAGGTCGCCTTTCAGTCCGTATAGACGCCGCTCGTTTTCGACCTCGGCATCGGTCATCTGCTCGATCCGGATCAGGCGCTGGTCAAGGAGATCAAGGCAGGAGAGGCAGCGTGTGCCGTCGCAGTAGACTACCCGCCCGCCGTACCAGTCTTCGTCTTCCCCGCCTGTATCCGTGGCGAGGTCGAAATATGTGATCTTGGAGGCCGAGCATAGGTCGGTCAGGAACAAACGCGGCGACTCGCGGTCGAGGCAGCCGAAGACGACATCGGCCCTCCGTATCACGGTGGCGGCGGCGTCCTCTGAACTCCGGGTTACGCGGGCTCCCAGGACGGTGACGGCGGCCTCGGGCTGGAGTGACTTGATCAGTCGCTCTGCGGCCCTCACCTTTGGCGTCTTTGACGGGACGTCTTGCGGGACGGCACCGATCACCCGGTTGAGGCTTGATTCGGTGATCGCGTCGTCGTCGATGAGCGCGTAGCGGATCACCCCGAGGTATGCAAGCTGTTGCGCCACATGAGACCCCAGCCCGCCGAGCCCCACGATCGCGACAGTAGTCGCCGCGATCTTCCGCTGGCCTTCCTCGCCAAAGAGAGCGATGTTGCGGCTAAAGCGACTCTCGTCCATCGTCACCCCTCCGGCTGAACAACCGGGTGGCCCCAGTTGCCGGGAAGAACACGTCGGCTGCTATCCCGTCGACCTGCTCGATCTCACCCGGGCCGTCGATCCAGGCGAGCGCGTCCAGATCACGGGCTGAGGTGACGATCGCCGCGTAGGGGCGACCCCGCAGGCGCCACCACAGATGGGGAACCCACTCTCCGAGGTTCTGCAGGTCGTATACCGAGAAGGCGGCCGGACCCCACCGCCCGTGTGAGTGCGCCTCGATCAGGCAGGCCTGTTCAGCCCACGCCCACTTGATGATGGCCGAGCGCGTCTCGTCGGGCAACGACACGTGCAGTTGGCCGTGCACGTCGGCGGCCCCGTCAAGGACCGGCTGCCAGCCACGAATCCTGAACTGGCGCTCGGCGGGCGACCAGTCCGCAAGGAAAAACCCGACTTGCTCAGCGCGTTCGTCGAGGTGCTGACGCGCGGCTTCCCATAGTGCTGGGTCAACGGTGATCTGGATCATCAGGGTCCTTCGCGCAGCCGGTCGGCGAACGAACGGACGAAGTTCAGCATGTTGGAACCGCGGGTGATCTCCACGTGGGGCGCCCACACCTCGGGCGCCCACGAAAACTGCGCCCAGCCATCGCCGAAGCAGGTCGAGGTTGGGTAGGTGTAGTTCGTGATCTGCCGACCGCCGACAGCCGTTAGTCCGGGCCGGACCCAAAATGCATACGGCTGTTCGCCCACCGTCGGCGGGATGCGAAAGGCCACTTCTACCTCCGGCGGCTCCCATAGCGCGACGGGCACCGGGTAGTCCGGTATCCGGACCCAGAAGGCATCGGGACGCCACTCCAGGTCCGGGTACACGGCGCGGAGCAGGGTGAGCTCTTGCTCGATCCGCTCGGTCACGATCATCCCCGCTTGAACTTGATCTTCTTGCCGAAGCCCATGCCGGGTTTGATGTCGACGACCTCGTCGTCGGTCAGCGTCCGCTCCGAGTTGTCCTTCAGGTCGACCTCGATTACCGGATCCGTGGCGGCGAACCCGCCCAGATTCCGGATATTCGCCGCGGTGATCGTCGGGCTGGGCCAGTCGTGGTCGATGCCCTCGACGTTGACCACGTAGGTCGGCCCGCTCGCCGTGGCCGTTCCCTCGACCGCAACCTCTGTATCCATAGAGCGCCTCCGTAGTAGGAGTCGTGGTACCGGCACCGCCTCAACGGGCGGAACCGCTACCGTGTTGGAACCCCATCTGGGGAGCTCGCCAGCTACCTGGCTCGCTTGTGCTACTATACCATATAGTTCCTTTACCAATCCGGTACATGAGCAGGGACCGATGGAGATCGCCTTCGAGACCGAGAGGCTGGCCCGGCTGTGCAACAGCCAGGCAGCGCTCGACCGGGCCTATGGCGCGGCTTGCGCCAAGCGGCTTCGCCAGCGTCTTCAGGAACTTGAGGCCGTCGAGTCGCTTGCCGACATGGTGTTCGGCCGGCCGCACGAGCTCAAGGGCAACCGGACAGGTCAGCTCAGCGTCGACCTGGTTCACCCGCTCCGGCTGATCTTCCGGCCGACTGCCCAGCCGCCGCCGACGAAGACCGACGGGGGTCTCGACCGTTCGAAGGTAAAGAGTGTGACAATCATCGAAGTGACCGACCCGCACTAAATAAATAGGAAGGAGGTAAATAACCAATGACCGACAACACGGAACCGGTGTTCAGGTACGAGCCCGACTACGCGGTGCCGCCGGGTGAGACTCTGGCCGAGGTCCTGGAAACGCGCGAGATGTCACAAGCCGAGCTGGCGCGCAGAACTGGCCTGTCAGCTAAGCACATCAACCTGATCCTCAAGGGATCAGCCACCATCACGCCCGACACGGCACTGAAGCTCGAACACGTCCTTAACATCCCGGCCCGGATCTGGAACGCCCTTGAGGCGAACTACCAGGGCCACCTGTCACGGCTGGGAGAAGCAAGGGACCTCGAAGAACACATCGGGTGGGCTAGCCCGGAGCTCATCAAGGACCTCGCGAGCCGAGGCTGCATCCGGCGAGTAAGTGACCGCATCGAGCAGATTAGGGAGGTACTCAAGTTCTTCGGGGTGGCCTCTATAAGCGCATGGAGCACTGTCTGGAACGAGTCATCATCGCTGAACTCCTATCGCCTTGCCAAGCAGCAAGGAGACCCCGTCGCGCTCGCAGCATGGATGCGCATCGGAGAACTCTCCGCAGCCGAAATCGAAACCGGACCCTTCGACCGCGAGGTGTTCCGCGAGGTGCTCCTCAAGGCCCGGGCGCTGACGAGGACCACGGATCCGCATGACTGGCTTCCGCAGCTCCAGGAGATATGCCGGCGCGTTGGCGTGGTCGTGATCATCGAGAAGGAGCTCCCTAAGGCCCGCGTGAACGGCGTGGCGAGATGGCTCAGCCCCTACAAAGCCCTCATCCAGCTCAGTGCCCGCTACCTGCGTGACGACGTCCTGTGGTTTACGTTCTTCCACGAGGCCGGGCATCTGCTGTTGCACGGAAGAAAGAGCGGCCCACGCGATGTGCCGGCCACCTTCATCGACACTAAGGACTCAGCAGGACACGCCGAGGACGAAGCGAACACGTTCGCGGCCGACCTGCTGATCCCGCCCCGCTACGCGGAACGCCTGCCGCATATCAAAAGTCTCGACGAAGTCCGGCAGCTCGCCAACGACCTTCGAATCTCGCCGGGAATCATCGTCGGGAGACTCCACCACGAGAAATTGAAGCAGCCAAGCTGGGGAGCAGGCCTGATCGTTCGCTACCGATGGTAGGCCAAGCGGCCCCGGTCGTCGCAATCATGAAGATTTTCTACGTGCGGTGCAAGTAATCGCTCGGCTGTGGTAAGTCCCTCAGAGCGCCGATGATCTCGCAACAGATGAAAGAGTACCCAGAATTGGCGGTTCTGCGCAGCGCTAGCCTGGCAGGACCGCTGACCACAATGGGTATTCGGCGATCTGTCGTTCCTCGCAACTCACATGGTGCCAGGATGGTGACAGCGGGTAGCCGCGCGTCATGCGCGATAGTCGGCATGGATTGACTCGACGCTCTACTCCAGCTCAATCTCTCTGTCAGCCGCATGCTCAGGAGAGCGGCATGCTCTAGTAGTCGTAGGCGCGCTGAACAGCGCGTCGCGGTCGATCGCCGTCCGGTAGGCCTGTTCGATGGCGCGGAGGCGGGCGGCTATCCGGGTCTCGCGGGCGGCGATGGCCTGGCGGTTGCGGCGGCCGTAGGAGCCTTCGGGGAGGTTCTGGCCGTAGCGTTCTACTTCGCGGATGTGGGCTTCTCGTTCGTCGGTGTGGGTGGCGAGGGCGAAGATGGCGGTGCTGGCGGTGGTGGCGTCCAGGATCAGGCTGATGGTGCCGCTGACGGGGTCGTGGCGGGCCAGGGCGATGACCGGGGGTCCGTCGGTCTCGGGCCAGGCCTGGCGGGGGGCGGTTGCGCCTTCCCATGTCCGCTGGTAGAGGTCGGCGAGCATGAGGTCGGCGCGGTCGATCTGGTGGCAGGCGGCGCCGAAGTTCTCCCCGATCGGGCCCAGGCGGGTGCTGCGGCTGGCGCAATAGCGGGTGAGCCGGGCCGCCTGGAAATGGTCCGGGTAGGCGCCGGAGCGGGCGTGGATGCGCAGCTGGGTCTTCAGCTCGGCGCTGATGGCACCGGTGCGGGCGAAGCGGGCCAGGCCGCGGGCGAGGTCGGGGGGCTGGGGGCGGGCGGCCAGCCAGATGGCCAGCCGCCGGGCGGTGATGTCATCGACGGGGCGGTCCCGGGCGTCGGCGTCGGCGGTGCCGATGTCGATGAGCCGCTCGTACTGGGATAGGTCCAGGTATGGCTGGTCGCCGGGCAGCTGGCCGACGGGTCCGGCCAGGGATGGTGCGCTGCTGTCCGCCGTCGGCGTGGCTGGCTGGTGGTTCGGCGGGGTGTGCCGGTCGTGGTGCCGGGTCTGGGCGCTCAGTCGGCGGCCTCGCGGTCGGGCTGGCTGCGGGCTTGATCCTGCTCGCGGTTGATGTCGCTGGGCGGCTGGGATGCGGCCGCTACTGCTTCGGGTCCGGTCAGGCCGAGTTCTGCTGCCCAGCCCTGGACGTGCGGCCAGAGCCGGTGGCCCTCGCGGACACGTTCGTCGGCCGAGGTGTCGGCCAGGATCATCGCGGTGATGGCGGAGTTGCGGTCCAGGATCTGGCCGGGTAGCCAGGACACTTCCCATCCGTTGCGGCTGGGTGCGTGACGGGCGGTGTGGGCGGTCTGGTCGCTGGTCATGGTGGTGTCGTTGATGGTCAGGGTCATGGTTCGGCTTCCAGGTCGGGTTCGGGGTCGCGGTGGCGGTCCTGGCCGGGATGCAGGGCCTGGGCCAGGGATGCCGCGGCGGCCGGATACCGGTCGGTGATCCAGTCGCTGGCGGCCACGACGATCACGTAGTCGGGGGGGCGGCGGCCGGGTTCCTGGTCGTCGGGCGGCCGGGTCACTGGCCGGCCTCCCGTTCTGGCGCAGGCTGGGGCTGGACGGCGGGCTCGAGGTGGCTGGCGGCCGCGGCTGCCGAGGCTTCGGCTGCCTGGATCAGCTGTGCGTGCAGGTGGTCATAGGCCTGGGCGTCCCGCAGGCGCGACTCGCAGGTGAGACAGGACTGGTCGGCGCAGTCGGCGCACAGCTCGGCGTGGTCGCGCTTGTGGTCGGCGGCTATATACAGCGCGGACAGGAGGGTCTTGACCTCGCCGGCCGGGATGAGGACGGCGTCCTGGCTGGTCGGTCCGGGTGGCGCCGGTTCCGTCCGGGGCGGTATCTCTCCAATAGAGGGGCCGAACGGGTGGTCCTGGGAGCCTTCGTAGATGTGCGCCAGATCGCTGATGAGAAAGATGGCCCGGCCCGCGTGCTCGTCGTCGCCGCGGGCATACCCGTGCCGGTCTAGCACGTCCAGGACGTCTGTAATCAGGGCCAGGCCCACCCGGTGATCCCTCACGCGCCCTTCCTCTTGTGGTGCCGCCGAACGGGCCGGCGGATGTCGGGGGCGACGCCGGTGCCGGTTGCTGGGCGATAGCCGGTACGCGGACGGTAGCCGGGGACGTCGAGCAGGTCGTCATTCAGGGCGGCGCCGGCGCACCAATTCCCGGCGATGGCGCGGCGGCGGGCGCGAGCGGCGGCGGCGCGTTCGGCGCGGGTGCGTTCGGGGGCGCGCTTGTCCCACCAGGCGTCGTAGAGGTCGGCGATGGCGTCGCGCAGGGGCGGGCTGATGGTGCGGGCGTCGCCGCGGACGAGCCGCTGGATGGTTTCCTCGCGGATGCCGAGGGCGCGGGAGATGCGGGCCGAGCCGTGGCCCATCACGTGCAGGGCGCGTAGCCGCAGCCGGGTCCCGCCGGCGTCCAGGCGGGCGAAGGTGAGCTGGCGGACTGTCGTGGTGCCGAGGGTCATCTCAGTTCACCGCCTCGGCCTGATGGCTTGTCTTGCGCGCGGAGTCGAGAGTGCGGGTGATCTCCG
>JBKQQQ010001164.1:0-5314 GCA_052144275.1 Streptosporangiaceae bacterium | reverse complement strand
CGTCCTGTTACCGCGAGCGTGGCCTGCCGTACGGCATGGTGGATGGGATCCAGGGCGCCCTCGGGCGTGAAGCCCAGCATGATCGCCTCCGGGTGATACAGGACCCTGGAAATCGTGACGTCGATGGGCTGGATGCCGTGGAGGTGCTGTTGCGCCCTGGAGAGCATCAGCTCCAGGTCCTCGCTGGAGATATCGTCCGTCGTGCCCGCAACGAGGGCTGTTGCGTGCAGCCACTCCTCGGGGGTCATATGGAGATCGCAGAACGAAGCCAGCCGCGCCTGGGCCTTCCTGGCCGTGGCACGGGCGGCAGGACTATCCCGGAACAGCATGTGCCAGTAGATGGCGCCCATGCCAGAATCCGGTTCCGCCCTGCTGCTCCAGCGGTCTCGTGTCTCGTCAGGTACCGGCATCACGGGTTCAGTCCTCTTGGGACTCTGAATCGGACAGGGCGTCCGCATTAAATTGCGCGAGCCGCTCAGCCAGTTCACGGATTCCCGCGGCATCATCGTACCGGGGATGCTCGAGACGCCGCCTGAGCCTTTCGGTGTAGGCCGTCACGGTAGCGACGCGCATGCCTGGGGGAAGGGCCAGTACGGGCTCTACTTCCGCGGCACCACCGTCAGGCGACCCGTTCAGTAGATGCGCTATCCCCGCGCCGACGCGTATCTGCGCCCAGGTTGCTGAAACCTTCGGCGCTCCCGCCGACCACGCGGCATCGGCTGCTGACGCAGCCTCCAGCATCGCGTCTGCATCGCCTAGCTGCGTCGCCACGGACTGCGCGAAGACTGCTTGCCGGGTGACAGGGAACGACCAGGCCGAGAGCCCGGAGTCTGGTGGTACGGACTCCGCCGCCCGTTCGGCTCTGGCCAGGGCCTCCCGCGCACGCGCCGCGTCGCCCAGGAGCGCTGCGGCGTTCGCTTCCTGGCTGGCGAGCTGTACGCGGATCGGGGCGTCCGGGCTGCACGCGAACCCCCGGCGCGCCATATCCATTGACTCTGTCAGCCGTTTCTGCCAGCGGAATGTCTTCGCGAGTACCGTCATGGCCACAGCCTGATCCGACCCCGCTTCCCGCGCGAAGGCAAGCCCCGCCATGCCGTACCGCTCGGCAAGATCGTTCTCGTTAAGGTCCCCCAGCAGCAGGCAGGCGTGCGACAGCAGCAGGGATTCGATCCTGTACAGTTCGCGCTGCTGTGAGAGCCGCAGTCTTCCGCCAAGCAGCGACCGGACGGCGCTGATGGAGAGGCAGGACCTGGCTCAGCAGCTTGCGGGCTGGTGCTTGCGTATGAGATTCAGCAAGGCAGATGGCGGCCTGCCCGATCTGCTGAATCGCATCCTCGCCGATGCTGGTGACCGTGACATGCGCGAGCAGGCCATCTATGTCATCAGCCGGGCGCCGCTGACGGGGAATCGCCTGAGCCGCTGACGGAGCGGCAGGAACGGGGGAATGCGGATCTGGTATTCCAGGACAATCCGCGCGATCTGCCCGCCCGCCGCGCTCTGCCAGCAGAGCGAACTGGGCCCGTGCCCGGTCCGGCGCGCGCTCAAGCGCCGCATCCAGGGTTTCCTGTATCGCTAGGCCAGCGAGCCCTGATCCCAACGCCATCTATCGAAGCGTAGTGGTCAACAGGAGCCCGAATGGACTGCATGGAGTTGTCCGGCGACTCTGGAGGAGGGGTCCCCGTGGAGACTGACCCTACGCGCGCGATCGAGTGGATGACCGGACTTCCGGCGGTGAGGTTCCCCGGCGTCGAAGACGGCGAGGGCGGCGTGGCGCGCATCCACGTGGAGACGAGGGCCGTTGCTGCGGGCCGGCGACCCACACGGCGATGTGGCCACCTGCTGGGAGGCGAAAGAAGCGGTGCGGGAACTGTATGCCCACGCCGATCCCGATCTCGCACTCGAGTGGACGACTCAGCTCGGACATGATCTCCAGGACGCCGACTACCCGATGGAAGCTCGCTCGCCCGGCCGCACCCTCATCCGGTGGCGCAAGGAGATCGCCGCGTGGCACGCGTCGCGCGTCTCCAACGGGCCTACCGAGGCGGTCAACAACCTCATCAAGCGGGTGAAGCGCGCCGCCTTCGGCTTCACCTCGTTTCGGAACTACCGGATCCGCTCACTGCTCTACGCCGGAAAGCCCGACCGGGACCTGCTCGCCGCGGTCACTCCCCGCTGAGATCCGAAGTGCCGTGAATCGCACCCGGCGGCAACTACGGCTTCGGCGATGCCTGGTCCCGCCGGCTGTGCGGCGCGGGGAGCCGGAGCTCGGCGTAGAGCGCGCGGTGGTCGCTGCCGGCCAGCCAGTGGGCCGATGTGGTCAGGACCGCGCAGCGCCGGTCGATGAGGACGTGGTCGATGGCGAGCAGGGTCAGGCGCCGGCCGGGTCGTGGCCCCCAGGTAAGCGACAGCCCGTTGCCGGCCTGGCTGGCCGCGTCCACGTAGCCGCGGCGCAGGAGCTGGCGGAACTGCGCGTGATCGAGGGTGGCGTTGAAGTCTCCGGCGAGGATGCGCGGACCCTCACCGGGCGCGGGCAGCGCGGACAGCTGACCGCGCCACCGGGCCGTGGCGCCCGGGGACCAGGGAGGCTTCGGCGGCGCCGCGTGAATGCAGGCCAGTTGCACGGACTGCCCGGACGGAAGGTCAAGCCGGGCGGTGCACCGGGCTGCAGACACCGGCGCAGCGGGCGGCCCGCCGCGCAGCGGGTAGCGGGCGTAGATGCTGCCTGCCGTGCCGCGCGGCACCGGCTCCGTCACCCGGTGCGGGAGCAGATCGCCCAGCCCGGCCCGCTGGAGCCCGGCTGCCGCCTGGGCGGTGAGTTCCTGCACGAACAGCACGTCCGCGTGCGTACGGCATGCCAGCCCGGCAACCGCCTCGGCCCCGGCCCGGCCGGCGAGCAGATTCGCCGTCAAGACCCGCAGCACGGGCCCCGCCGCGGGCGGCTGGCGGGACGGTACCGCGCGAGGGCCCACCGCGGCGGTTAGCGCAGCCCCGGCAACCGCGGTCACGGCAGCCGGGCCCGCGCCGCGCAGCAGCAGCGCGCTGACCCACGCTCCCGCGGTTACCTGCGGGGTGAACGACAGCAATGGCACGGCCTGCGCTTCGGCGAACCGGAGACGATCAGCGCCCGCCAGCCGGGCAGCCGCCCAGCCGGCCAGCGCGCCGGCCACCGCCCACTCCATGCGTCGTGACGGCATTGGCTCATGATCGCAGAACCGCTGCCAGCCGGCGCCGAAGCGCACAAGCCAATCAACCGCCCCCGGCGGCTCACACGGCGCTCAGAACACCCAATCTGCAGGCACTTCGCCGTGGCCGGCTCCCGGCCGATGCCCGCGCCACATCGAGTCTGCAACAAGGCGGATCTCGCACCCTGTCAGCATCCGATCGTCACGCAACGTGACAGCCACCCCCGACCATAAGTGACCTCGGGGCTATTCACTTGAGCGGACCAGATGAGAACAGACCGCTAGATGCTGTGGTTGTGGCAGCTTGGCGCACCAAGATCTTGCGGCTGGTCCGGTCAGCTGAATACCCCCGAGTGACCTAATCGCCGAGTATGAATGCCTGCTAAAAGGATAGGGATTTATGGGTCTGGGTGCGCAGATCGTCCGTTATCTCGCTCGTCGGCCAACGGACACCAGCGGTGCAGAAGTCGGCCAGTTCGGCCTCCAGCGCAGCAGCCTGAAGTCCGTTTTCGAAGTTGGGCTCACCGGTAGTCGGCCGTGTCCGCGTCGCGAACGATGCGCGCGGCGCACAATCGGCGACCCGGCCACGACGGGCCGGTCAGGAGGTCACCGGGTTGACAGGCGAGCCCAGTGGGCTTCGGCGTTGTCCAGTGCCTGCCGGATTTGCTGGTGTTCCCGGCTGCCGGTGGTCGGTAGCCGCAGCAGTGGCATCTGGTGAGCATCCAGGATCTCGTCCTTGAGCGTGTCTCGTGCCCGCTGGTCCGGGCTGTTCTCGTGGAAGGCGAAGCCGTCGACTTCGATGGCCAGCAGCGGCTGGTTGGTTACCCGGTTGTACACGACGAAGTCAACTGACGCCCGATGTTGTATGTAGGCCCGCTGAGCCAGGGTCAGCCTGCCGAGGTCGGGGAGGAGGTTCCGCAGCAGCACCTGGGAACTCACCGTCATGTGCGCGTAGCGCTGCTCAGCGATGATGTCGTGCAACACGGTCCAGATGATGTCTTCGGACGGGTACTTGAGTTCCTTCCTCAGCCGGGCGGCGAGCGGTCGCAGTCGCTGCGAATACGCGCGGTAGAGCAGGTCGAACACGGAGACCACCGTGCTGTCCACGACCTCTTCGCCGGGGTTGTGGTAGCGGATGTAACCAACCAGGTCCCGGATGTGGCGGCTAGTGGGCAGCATGTCGTAGTTGGTCACCAAGATGAACCGCTGAATCGCCCGCGAGACCGCGACGTTGATCTTCTGCGGGTCATCGACGAAGGCCAGCCCGGTCCGGCCGCGCCAGGTCTCGTCCAGGACTGTGGTCAGGATGACCACCTGCTTTTGCCGGCCCTGGAATTTGTGGACGGTATCGGCCTCGGTCTGATCGAGCACGTCAGCGGCCTTGCTGGCCTGGTGCCGGTAGGGCGTAGTGACGCCTATATCGGTCTGGGCGAAGTCCGGGCAGTACGCCGGGATCACTTCCTGATCGATGACGTCGATCTCGCGCTGGTTCGAGCGACCTCCTTCGCGGTGCTGTCGCATGTGGTTGCCCTCGACCGTGCGCACCACGATCATTGGCCGCTCGGCGCCACTGCTGGTGTACGGGATGAGCTCGCCTTCGTAGAACTTCTTGTTGCAGAACCCGATGATGACCGGGTTGCACCGGTAGTGCTCACGGAGCAGGGTGCGCGGGAGGCTGGCGCTGTACACATCGGACAACGCGGCCAGGAGATTGCCCTGGCAGTCGTAGGCGGGCACCGGCGGTATGAGCCCGTTCGCGGCCTCAATCGGGATCGGCGGCAACTGCCGCTGGTCGCCGACCACCACCACGCGGCGGGCGCATGACATCGCCAGTCCTGCCAGCAGGAGGTTGACTTGCGAAGCCTCATCGATGATGAGGTAGTCAAGCAGGTACCCGTCGGCGATGCTGTCCCGCAGCGAATGACAGGTACTCAGCAACGCCGGGTAGTCCTTGATGAAGTCGTTGAACGTCGTGCCGCGCTGGTAGGAATTCGCACTGTACTGCCTAGGAACCTGCTGAAAAAGCCAGTTCCTAGGGGCTCTGCGCAGCCGGGTCCCCACTCCTGGCAGCGTCCGTGGTCAGCTCGTGGTCAGCCCGTCCCCCGCTGAGGTCTAGCCCCGCATAATCTCCT
>JBKQQQ010001163.1:0-3688 GCA_052144275.1 Streptosporangiaceae bacterium | reverse complement strand
CCTGGTCGCGGAAGCCGCCCCACATGTCGATGACGATGTCCCCGTCGAGGTCCAGGACGAGCGATGCGCCCAGTTCCTCGCCCGAGTCGAGGTTCCGCGCCAGCGCGTCGCGCACCGCCTCGAACCGGTCGTCGCAGCTCCCGTGAATGTCCGCCATGGTTCGTTCCTCTCGCCGCTGAGGGGTTCAGCGCTGGCCGGGGGTTCAGCGCTGGCCGGCTAGCGCAGGGTGAAGCCGACGCTAGCAGCCGAACCCCGCCGTCAGCCAGCCCTGTCTCCCTCGCTTGGTCTTAGCGGGCCGCGCAGCGTCAGCGGACGCGGACACCGTCGATGACGACCGCGATTGGCGCGGAAAGTACCTCAAGATCCTCCCGGGGATCGTCCTTGTACGTCACCAGCGTCGCCGGCTGACCAGGCCGGTCGAAGCGCTCACCCAGGAAGCGATACCCGGCCGTGGTGGCGGCCCTCAGCGCGGCTACCGGTTCGAGTCCATGTCCGGCCAGCAGCGCAACCTCACGCGCAACAGACCCGGCGGTGTCCGTCCCGGCAAGTACGGGCACGCCGAGACGCTGCGCGAGCGGGAGCAACTCGCGCAGCCGGTCCCGGTAGCCTGCGACCCGCTGCCGCGCTGCCTCTGACGCGGTATCGGGAACACCGAGTACCGCGCACAGCGTCGGCGTCCAGGCAGCCCCGGTCTGCGCCATCAATCGCAACGTGGACTCATCGAGCGAGGTGCCATGCTCGACGGAGTCCACGCCCGCTTGCACCAGCTGCGAGACCAAATCGGTACTGACGTGCGCGGCGACCCGGCCCCCGGCGGTATGCACCGCCGTGACCATCGCCTCGATGGCCTCACCTGAATACGTCGGCTCGGCCGGGCCCGCTGGCATCCCGTCGATGACCGGCGGGAAGTCGGCGATGACCTTGACCCAGCGCGCGCCACGTGCCAGCTCGCCAAGCGCCAGCTCTGTCAGCCGCCGCTCTGGTGCCTCCTCAGGCAGCAGGGCCGGGAAGTACCGCCCTGCCGGGGCGAGGAACCGCCCGGCCGCCTGCACGCGCGGCATCCCCCGGACGAGGCTCCGTTGCAGCACCGACCCTCCCGGCGAGCCGACGTCACGCACCAGGCACACGCCGGAGTCCGCCCACGCGGAAAGCGCGCTCAGCGTCTCAGCTCCGCTCAGGGCAACCGGCGACCCGGCCTGCCAGCCCACAGCGGGATGAGCATGGGCATCCACCAGACCAGACACGACGTACCGCCCCGGCAGTTGCTCCGCGCCGGGAACCGGCTCACTGGTCAGGCACCCCGCCGAGTCGACCCACAAATCAACCGGCCGGTCACCGTCCGGCAGCGGCACCGCCTGCACAAACCATGACACTTGACCAGTATCCATGCCCGCAACAGCCAGAACCGTAGACAAATCGGAGCTAGCGGCACGGCGGACGCCGGCACGGCGGACGCCGGCACGGCTGGCCGACGGGAGATCGTGCCCACACTGGACTGCGGCACCGCCTGGATCGATGTGGTCGCCTCGGTCTCGCCTGCCTGCGCCCGCGGCCGGCAGAGCCCGGCGCAGACCTGGCCGCCGCGGCAGCATGACACGGCGCGCCGGGGAGGTTGACACGTTGACCTCAATGATAATTTTAGCTATTATGTTCTATACAGGTCATCATTCCTCCGAACGAGGTGGCGTATGCCTCAAGGACCGGCTCCAGCGAATCCCGGGCGGGACGGGGATCCTGCCCGGGAGCCTCGCGAGCCGGTGCCCGGCCCTGATCCGGTGACGGAGGAGGAGTGGCTGGCTTGGTGTACCGCCACGGCCGAGAAGGATGAGCCGCCGGACCCGGACGAGGAGGAACCTGACCCGGATGGCCTGCCGGGGCCGTGGGAGTACGACCTGGCGCAGGTCGTGGCCGATTGCCGGCGCATCACCGCGGACGAAGCCGCCGCGTGCGCCCGTGCCACCCGGCTGGGCCTACTCGGCGGGCAGCCGGTCGGGCTGGAACGCCGCGGGCCCGGGCAGCCCGGGTCGGCGCGGCGGTCCCCCGGTGAACACCTCAGCCGCGCTGCGGGGTTCGCGACCGGGGCGCTGCTGGATGTGATGCCCGGGTGTAACGCGCTGGCCGGGTTCGCCGCCGAGGCCGCCGGGGACGACGACCGTTTTGCCGGCGCCTCCGATGACGAGGTGGCCGGGGTGATCTGCGCGTGGGACCGGCTAGAGGCGCACATGGCCGCCCGCAAGCACGCCGCCGTCGCCGAGTTCATCCGCCGTCGGCCGGAGCCCGGCCTGTCCCCCGCGGGCCCGGCGCAGATGCCGCCGGCGTGGGATGAGCGACCAGAAGGACGAGCAGGACGGCACCGGCGGCCCAGGGCCGGCCGGACCAGATGACACAGCACCGGCGCCGGCACCGTCACCTGCACCGGTACCTGCGCCGGCGCCGGCGCCGGGCGGACCCCAGGGCGGCGTGATCCCGGCCGGGTTCGCCGGCCGGATTACCCTGACGATCCCGCTGGCCACCCTCCCCGGGCTGGCGGACCGGCCCGGCGAGATGGCCGGGATCGGGCCGGTCGACCCGGATCCCAGAGCAAATACACCAGATCGTTACCAGGCAATAACTCGCGAGCTAGGTCCCGATGCTGGTTATCGATCACAAATGTTACGCCCTGCCAGCCCGACCCGCATGGCTAGTTCAGGTGGGCGGCCAGGTCGGTGAGGCTGCGGAAGATCGCTGTCCCGAACTCCTTGTCCAGATGCGCGTGGTTGACCGCGGTGTTCCAGGCTGCGCTGTCCGTCACCACGATGTCGCAGTAGGGGATGGTCATGGCGAGTGCCGCGTTGTCGCGTAGGTCGTTGATCTTCCAGTGCTTATTCGAGTCCTTGAGGTAGTGGTACTGGAGCATCGTTGCGACGCGACGTGAGGGCATCGAGGTCAGGAGCGTCGTCAGTGATTCTCTGTCGTGCAGGGGCGGGCGCCGGTTCATCGAGTACCCGGCGTTCAGAAGCGCCTGAACGAAGTTGTTCTCGATATCGACAGTGAGCTGACGTGCGTAGATAGCGTCCAGGGGACGTGATCGCAGGTCAGGGTTCGTGCGAAGCGCGTTGACCATGACGTTGAAGCTGGCCAGCTCCCAGTCGGCCTCACGGCGGGCGGCGTAGGGGTCGTAGCCGGGGATAGTGCTCCAGTACGCCTTTGGCGGCTGCTTCAGCAGCTCGTACTCGCTGACCGCGTTGACCCTCGCCTCCATCTCGGCAACCGATATGCCAAGCATGGCTTCAAGCTGTCTGCGCACGTCATCAGTGCCGCCGGTCAGCGTGAACTGCTTGATCTCGCCGGTGAGGGCGAAGTTGGCGCCGAAGCCGAACTTCTCCACCCTCACGGGGAAGGCGGGCCGTCCGAACATGCGGTTCAGCGCGAGTCCGAGTTCTTCGCTGACGATCCTCTTCGTTGAAGTGATCGTGCTGAAACGCGCCAGGAGCGTCATGGCCTTAGCGGCTTCCTCGCGCTGGTGGTCACGAGGATTCTCGCTCAGCTCGATGTAGTTCACCGCCGAGAGCGGGATCATGATCCGGCCCTGCTCCACCAGACAGGTCAGCTGGTGCAGCACGTCCACATGCTCAGGCTTCTGTGGATGGCCAGCCATCGCCTCACCCAGGGCGTACCAATGGTTGATGTCGAGATAGACGGTGCGGCG
>JBKQQQ010001162.1:0-2622 GCA_052144275.1 Streptosporangiaceae bacterium | reverse complement strand
GCGGTCATTGAGAGTTCCTGGCGGGAGCCGGAGCGGTTCGCGGTTCTGTTTGACAGGCACGCCCCGCATATTTACCGCTACCTTGCCCGGCGTGCTGGCCGCCAGGTTGCCGATGACCTGGTCGCCGAGACGTTCCTGGTCGCTTTCGCCAAGCGGGACCGGTATGACCTCGGCCACGCGGATGCCCGGCCCTGGCTGTACGGGATCGCCACCAACCTGGTCGGCCAGCATCGCAGGGACGAGGCCCGCCAGTACCGGATCAGGCAGGCCGCTGCGGCCGAGCCTGAGGTTCCTGGTCACGCCGAACGGGTGGCTGCCGATGTCACAGCCCAGGCGATGCGCACGCTGCTGGGCGAGGCGCTGGCCGCGCTGTCGGCCGGTGACCGGGATGTGCTGCTGCTCATCGCCTGGGAGCAGCTGACCTACCAAGAGGTGTCGCGGGCGCTGGCCATCCCGGTGGGGACGGTGCAGTCCAGGCTGCACCGGGCGCGCACGAAGGTGCGCCAGGTCCTGGCCGGTACCGATGCGGAGGCAACGTATGAGGAGATCACGACCAATGAATGACATGGAGCTGCTCCGGGAGCTGGCGCAGGCGACGCCCCTGCCCGCGCCTGCCGAGCTGGACGCGGCCCGCGCCAGGCTGGTTGCCGGGATCGCCACCGATCCCGCCACGTACGCCAAAGCCGTAGCAGAGGTCACCGCGGGCCAGCCCCGCCCGTCCAGCGGTCAGCCGGCCGAACGGCTGCGGCCTCCCGCGCCGGTGCTGAGCGCAGGCAAGTTCATGCACGCGGGCGCCGTCAGCTCCGCCGCGTACCTGATCGTCGCGCTGCCCTTCATGGGCGACAGCAAGGGTAGAGTGCTCGGGCACCCCCTCACCGCGGCCCCGCTCACCATCACGCTGGTGGTAGTCGTCGGCCTGGCCGTGATCGCCCTGTGGCTGTGGATGGCGCGGGCGACCAGCCAGGGCAGGAACTGGGCGCGCATCCTGTCCACGGTGCTGTTCGGCCTGGCGACGCTGGAGCTGATCGGCAACCATGGCGTCGCGCAGGTATTCTGCGCCGTGCTGACTTGGCTGACCGGCCTCGCCGCGGTGTGGCTGCTCTGGCGCCCGGCCTCCAGCGCGTTCTTCAGGCGATGCCGGCAGGCGGCATTGACGCGGCAACCGTGAGCTGGACGACCGAATCCGGAAGACGGCTGTGCGCCGTGCCCGGCCGGCGTGAGGTATAAGCCGCGTAGATCTGCGCGCCCGCGCGGGTGCGGCCCGGCGCGCGCCGGGCGGGCCTAAGGCTGAGCCCGGCGCGGTCGCCGATGTCCGGGGTTGTCGTCGGGGTCGTGACCTGCTTCGAACGCTTCAGCTGGGCTGCCCGGCCAGCGCGACGATGATGCCCTCGGGGCCGCGGACGTAGCAGAGCCGATAGCTGTCCTCGTACTGCTCCAGCTCGCCAGCGAGTTCGGCGCCATGGCCATGCAGGCGGGCAAGGACGTCCTCGATGTCTTCGACGGCGAACATGATGCGACGTATGCCCAGCGTGTTCGCCGGTGCGTTCGGCTCAGCGCTGACTGCCGCCGGCGTGTGGAACTTCGTCAGCTCAAGCCGGCCGTGGCCGTCCGGAGTCCGCACCATCGCGACGTCGGCTCGGACATCGTCGAGCCCGACGACGCGGTCCACCCGCCGTCCCTCGACCGCCGCCTCGCCCTCCAGCTCCAGACCAAGTTCGACAAAGAACGCGGAGTAGCCATGGTTGACCGCTTATCACCCAGGCTAATTGCACGGCGATCGGCCGCCCTATGGCGAACAACCCGCGAGAGCGCCATTGACGCGTGGCCGCGAGCCGGACGATTTCAGGCCAGCAAGATCGCTTCGGGCCGCTTCGGCGGTGTGCTGCTGACCGTGATCGACCTGCGGGAACTGTCCGGCAGGGGCGCCAGATGCCGGGCGCCGCGATGCCTGCGTGCCCGCGCCAGGGGATGACCGCGGCGGTAGCTGCCCGCTGGAGCGCTTCCGATGCCGTGATTCGAGCAGCCGGATCCCGGCTGCGAGCAAGGCCACGATAACGGCGATGATGGCCCCGATACCCATGAGGAACAGTGCCATGATCAGTGCCGCGCCTGGGCCGGACACAGCGGCCGCCGACGTGCTTGCCGCAAGAATGATTGCCGTGAGCGTGGATACGCCCGACTTGACCGCCGTGTTCCCCGCCGCCCGCGCCTTTGCCTGGGCGCGCTTCGGCGGCAACGGGGCTCCGATCAGCCCGCCAGGGATGTCAGCGGTGACCGCCGCCAGTTCTGCGTAGATCCGCGACCCGAGCGTCCGGCCGACCCGCAGGTCGAATTCGTCCTTGGTCAGCAGGCCCTGCACGAATGCCGCTTTGAGCGTGTCGATCACCTGTTCGCGGTCGGCGTGGGATGCCAGGAGGCGGCCACGGCCGCCCGTGCCTCCTGCCATCTGGTCGCCCGGCTTTGCCATCTCCGGCCTCCCCACGAACACAACGAAAGGTAAGCGTACCGCGGAGGCCTTTTGGCGGTCATCCTCGGACCTTCGGATCCGTAGGAGTAGGCACATCGTCCAGGACCGATGGATGCTGGCGTAGCTGGCCTCATCCGTTCCGACCTCCAGATCCG
>JBKQQQ010001161.1:0-6011 GCA_052144275.1 Streptosporangiaceae bacterium | reverse complement strand
CCGGCAGCATGTGCTCGCCGACTGCATCGCCCAACCCGGGGTCGTCCGCGATCTCTACGACGTCGCGGTGGCGGCGATCGCCGGGGAGAAGAAGATCCTCGGCTGGCTGTTCCGGGATTCGCCGGAGACCATCGTGCATCGCACCCGGCAGCTGCTGCAGATGTGTGTGGGCATGTTCCGCAGGCTGCGGGACATCGCCGACACCCACGCCGCCAGCTTCGGTTCCGAGGGCTTCACCCGGTTCTTCGTCATGATCGCCCGGGAGCTGGACGATGAGTACCTCGCCGAGGTAGAAGCCCAGATCGGCGAGCTGGCTTTCCGGCGCGGCACCCTGATCAGCGCCAGGCTCGGGACGGGCAGCATGGGCACCGGCTACATCCTGCGGCGGCAGCCGCAACAGGGCTGGCGAGACCGCATCCCTGGCCTGACCAGGTCCGGCTACAGCTTCATCGTCCCGGAGCGGGACGAGTCCGGGATGAGGACGCTGTCGGACCTGACGAGCCGCGGGCTCAACGGCGCGGCCAACGCGCTGGCCCAGTCCGCGGACCACATCCGGGCCTTCTTCGAGATGCTCCGCGCCGAGCTGGGCTTCTACCTCGGCTGCCTGAACCTGCGGGACCAGCTGACGGCGAACGGCGGGCCGGTCTGCTTCCCGGTGGTGGCCAGCCCGGTGGTGGCCAGCCCGGTGGTGGCCAGCACTGAGCGTGCTCGCCTGTCCGCCCGCGGCCTGTATGACGCCTCCCTGGCGCTCAGCCTGGACAATGCCAGGGTCGTCGGCAACGACGTGAACGCGGACGGCAAGCAGCTGATCATGATCACTGGCGCGAACCACGGCGGCAAGTCGACGTTCCTGCGCAGCGTCGGACTGGCTCAGCTGATGATGCAGGCCGGGATGTTCGTGGCGGCGGAGTCGTTCGCCGCCAGCGTCAGCACCGGGATCTTCACGCACTTCAAACGCGAGGAAGACGCCTCCATGGAGAAGGGGAAGCTGGACGAGGAGCTGGACCGGATGAGCGCCATCGCCGGCCAGATCACGGCCGGCTGCCTGCTGCTATGCAACGAGTCGTTCGCGTCCACCAATGAGCGCGAGGGCTCCGAGATCGCCCGCCAGATCGTCCGCGCGCTGACCGAGGCCGGCATCCGGATCATCTTCGTCACCCACCTGTACGACCTGGCGGAGCGCTGGTACGCCGAGCATGATCCGGCGATGCTGTTCCTGCGCGCGGAGCGGCCGCCCGACGGCCGCCGCACGTTCCGCCTGCCGACCGGGGAGCCCCTGCCGACCAGCTACGGCCAGGACCTGTACCAGTCAGTATTCGGAGCCGCCGTTCAGGCCGCGCAGGTGTGAGGAGCGCAGATCTGGTGGTGCCGTGGGCGAGGCCGATGCGCGGCGCTGGCCTAGGCCAGCTGGGATCCGTGCGCGGTTTGACCTGGACCCGGTGCCTGTGCAAGCTTGAGGATCGTGCGGACGCAGGATCATGTCCGCCGCCACCAGCCACCCGCGCCGGAGCTGGAGGTCGGCGACCGCCCCATGGGGGCGACACGTGTCACCTCGACGCTGCGCCATGGCCTGCGGCGCATCCGCCCGGTGGCGCCGGATATCGCCTGGGCGGTGTTCGCCGGCCTCAACCTGGCGGCGATGCGGTTCCTGCCGGCCTACCAGACGGTGCCGTTCCTGGCCATCTGGGTGAGCCTGACCGTGATCTACGGCTTCCGGCTGTGGCGCCTGCAGCCGACCATCTTGACCTGGGCGGCGGTGACGCTGGCCACCGGCGGCATCATCGGCGTGCAGGTCCTCAAGGGACAGCAGGACGCCGACTACCTGGCCGAGGTCCCGCTGATCGCGCTGATGTTCCTGGTGATGGTCTGGCATGGCCGCAGGCGGCTTGCGGCCACCCAGGAACGGCTGAGCGCGATGGAAGAGGTGCAGCGGATCTCCCAGGAAAACCTGCGCCTGCTAGAACAGCAGCGCCAGTTCCTGCAGGACGCCTCGCATGAGCTGGGTACCCCGATCACCGTCGCGCTCGGTCATGCGGAGCTCATCGAGCAGGCCGCCACTGACACCGATGTGGCCGCGGACGCCCGGGTGGTGGCCGGTGAGCTGGCGCGGCTGCGCAGGCTGACGCACCGGCTGCTGCTGCTGGCCTCGGCCGGGACCCCGGGCTTCCTGCAGCTGGCGCCGGTGGCCACCGATTCCCTGGTCCTGGACGCGCTGGAACGATGGGGGCATGTGCCGCGCCACTGGCGGCTGGGCGAGGTGGCCGAGGCCACCGTGCTCGGCGACAGCGACCGGCTCGTGGTGGCGCTGGACGCCCTGCTGGAGACCGCCGTCGCGCACACCGAGCCGGGCGACCGCATCGAAGTCAGCGTCCGCCTCGATGACGGGCGGGCCGTCATCGCCGTGACCGACTCCGGCTGCGGCATCCCGCCGACCGACCTGGACCGTATCTTCGGCCGTTTCGCCCGCGCCGAGCCGTACCGCAGCCGTGAGGCCGGCGGATTCGGGCTCGGCCTGCCCATCGTGCAGGCCATCGCCGAAGCCCACGAGGGCTCGGTCCGGGTGCACAGCGCCAGCGGCCACGGCGCAACGTTCGAGCTGGTCATACCCGCCGTCCCGGGAGACGGCCTGGAGCGCGCGTCCTGACCACCGGGACCTACTGCTGGCGTGCCGCCGGCCGCTGGGGCCGTACCGCTCGGCAGCCTGGCCGAGGCGGCCGGGTTCCGCGTCGAGACGACCGGCCCCTGCTGCGCTACGTCCGGGCCGTCCGCCCATGATCGTGTACATCTACCCCCCGGAAGCCGGGGGTAACTGCACACGATCAGCGGCCCCGCCACATGGCAAGCCGGTGTCCGCGTGAATGTGGTGCCATAATGACGGAATGTCGCGGCGAGTCGTGAGAACCGTCCTGATCATTGCCGGCGTCGTCACGGGGGCCACCCTGATCGGACGGCGTCTCGGCTACAACCTGGGAACCAACACCGTCGTGCGGTGCCGTCAGGGTCACCTGTTCACGACCATCTGGATTCCCGGCGTCAAGCTCAAGGAACTGGACCTGGTCGTGGCCCGGGTGCAGCGCTGCCCGGTCGGCAAGCACTGGAGCCTCGTGGTTCCGGTCCGGGACGCGGACCTGACCGAGGACGAACGCCAGTTCGCCCGGGAACACCACGACATACCCGTTCCCTGACGCCATTCCGCCGCGCACCAGAAGAGGTTCCTTGAGCTGGTCCGGGCCGCGGTGGAAGCCGGCGAGGCCTCTGCCCGCGATCAGGCGTACCTGGAAGACCGGGTCCGGATCTTTTCCGGGCAGCCCCAGCTGTACGGGACCCAGTTCAGGTACGACCAGGACGAGCTAAAGCCGCAGCCCATCGAGGACCCGGAGCACCTGGACGAGCGCCGCGCCGTGGTCGGCCTCGGCCCGTTCGCTGAGTACGAGGCCCTGATGCACCGCCACTGACCTGTCCCGGCCCCGCCCGCCGTGCCCGTCCCGCACCGCACCGCACGAGAAGACCCTTTTTCGGACCGAACGGACCCGGCTGCGCGCCCGGCGCAAGTTCCCGCGGAGCCGGGCCGGTACCAATTTCAGGTAATCCGGGGAACGTACCGGGCGGTTCGGTATAGGGCTGGGCTTGCGCTCGTCCCGGCCAGGAACTCGCGAAGGCCCTCGTGATCGCTCACCGGATCGCCCCGATCCCCAGCTCCCGGCGGATCCACGCGACGTCCATCAGGACGGGCCGGCCGAACTCCGCTTCGCGGTCGTTGCGCCACTCCATGTCGTCCAGCAGCATCTCCAATTCGGCGCGGGCGTCGCCGCCGGCCAAGGCGGCTTCGCGCGGTGTCATGCCGAGATCGTCGACCGTGTCCGCCACCCAGGACTCACTGTGCCTACGCGGCATGTCCTTCACCGGCTCCTCAGCGGGGACGAAGTAGCTCTCGATGGCCAGGATCCGGGCCCGAGGGTGGGGTTCGCCGCCCATGCGCTCAGCCTTCCTGCGCACCTCACGAGCGCCTGGCGCGATCGCACGCACGAACTCCTCGAGCTCGGCGAGCCGCTCGCGGGAATTGGCCCACAACGTCCAGCACCGGTTCTCCCTGGTGACCCTGCCCCGGCTGACGACCTTGCCTGCGCTGTCGGCATGCAACTCCAGGATGCCGTCGTCGATCTCCGCCAGCCGGCCAGCGAGCCGAGCCCAGGCCCGCTGCTCGTCGGGCACCTCCCAGACCACTTCGGCGTCGTAGTAGTCGTGGCCGTCGGCGTTGCGCAGCTGCGGCTCGGGTCGTGGAGCGAAGAACTCCGCCAGGTACTGCGCTGACGGCCGCCCCGCGAGCAGCGCGCTCAGCTCGCGGCGCTGCTCACGGGGGACACGGGCCGGGATCGCGAACATCCGGGGCCGCGTGCCGTCGTGCAGGATCCGGCCGCAGAACAGATCTAGGCGGCGTGCGGAGGCGGAGAACAGCCGGTCTTTGAGGAAGACCGGCTTCCCGCCGGGCAGCGGATGGACGGTGACGCCGATGCCACGCTGGATCTCCCGGACCTCGAACATCCCGATAGGGATGTGCTGCCAGGACTCGGCCAGCGCCCGCTCGTCATCGCGCAGCCAGCTGTCCCGGGCCCGCAGGAACCGCTCGGTGAGCCCGCAGTCGGTGAGCAGCAGGTCGACGCAGAGCAGCACGCTCTGCGGGTTTGCGCCGCTGCGGGTGATGAGCTGGCTGAGCGTCTCCGCGGCGGCGGCGCGCTGCGCGTAGGTGGCCAGCAGCGCGTAGACGGCCTCGGCCCGGTCGGTGAGCGGATTCACGGCCTTGGCCAGGCAGCACATCTTGTACTTGCGGCCCGAACCGCAGGGGCACGGCTGGTTGCGGCCCGCTGTTGCCTTGGGCGGGGCCAGCTGGCGCTTGAGCGCCCCGCGCAGCGCCTCAGCGGGCGGGTGACCGCCATGGCGCAGGTAGCCGTCAGCTGCCCGCGCGTCGCCACGGCACGCGGCGTACTCACCTGCGTCCAGCAACGCGGCGGGCAGGTCCGGCTGTTCGGTCAGTGCCTCGTGCACCAGATGCTCGGCGGTGCCAGAATCTCCGGCGCCCTCGGCGGCCCGGGCGGCGAGCAGCCGCACGGCTGCGCGTTCCGGGCCGGGCTTCGCGATCCCCTGCAGCACGGCCAGCTGGTCATCGAAACGGGTTCCCTCGGCTGCGCGGCGTTCCACCTCATCCGCGACGTAGCCGACCACCGCAGGCGAGACCGTCAGATAGTCGCGCAGCAGCGACGGCCCGTGCTCGGGATCCTCGTCGATCCAGGTAAGCAGCAGGCCAAGGGCCCTCGTGCCCGCCACGACCTCTGCCCGGCCGAGCCCGCGGATCCTGGCCAGGTTCCACGCGGTGCCCCGGACGCCCACACGTCCGCCGAACGTCTCCAGGCCAGCCGCGTGCAGCGTCCGAGCCAGCGGCGGCAACGGTGACGCGAAGATCTTCGGCTCCGTGAACAGCAGGTCGAGGAGGATCTCATCCAGCGGCGCGGACGGATGGTCGGCCGTTCCCTCGGCGTAGCGCTTCAGCGCCTCGACGGCGCCGAACGCGCAGACATCACGCACACGCCAGGCACCGGGATCCTGCTCCGGCGGCTTTCCCGCCGATATCTCCAGGGCACCGTCGCGCAGCCGCACCGACAGCAGATCTCCGGCCGAAAACCCCGCCAGCCAGCCGTCCGGCCCGGTCAGCAGCTGCCCGATCATGCCCTGCCCGGCCGGGAGATCGCCCCCGATGCCGGGCGGCAGATCCAGCACCGTCGTCGCCCCCACCTCACCGCCGCCCGCCAACGGCAGCCCCGCGACGGCGAACTGCGCCCACAGCGCCAGGTCGTCATCCGCGCTCAGCATCCCGGATGCCGCTTCGACCGCGCTCAGCTCATGCGTGAACGCCACGCCGTCGGCGGCCCGCAGCCCGCTCGCCCGCTCCTCCCCGGGAGTCCGTGCCAGGAAAGGAAGGGCCGGGATCTCATCACGTCCGGTAGAGAGCTCGCCGT
>JBKQQQ010001160.1:0-9826 GCA_052144275.1 Streptosporangiaceae bacterium | reverse complement strand
GACGAGGCGCTGCGCGCCATCGAGGCGGCGCCGGCGCGCAAGCGGCACCCCACGGTGATCCTCGCCGCGCTGCACGACCTCGCCCTCGCCGGACGCGCCCCGGCGCTTGCCGCGGCCTATGCCGCTGCGGACGGCGACGCTGCCGCTGGCGCGGCGATCGACACGCTGCTGCGGATGACCGACTCGGTCGTGGCTATCGCCGTGCGCCGGCAGGCGCGGGCCAGCGAGACCGGACGCTGCGCCGTGCTGTATCCGGCCATTGCCGAGGCGGCGCGCCGGGTAGGCGCGAACGCGGTCGGGCTGATCGACGTGGGTTGTTCCGCTGGGCTCAATCTCAATGTCGATCGCGTTGGCATCACGTACAGCAACGGGCAATCGCTGGGCGACCCGTCATCTCCCGTGCAGCTGTCGTCTTCGATCGTGGGAGACCGGCCCATCCCGGCGCGGGCGATGCCCGAGGTCGTCGCCCGGGTCGGCGTCGACCTCGATCCGGTCGACGTGACCGACGCGGATGACGCCCGGTGGTTGCGCGCCTGCCTGTGGCCGGATCAGCCGGAACGGGTCGCGAGGCTCGAAGCGGAGATGGCGCTGGCGGCGACGGCCCCTCCGCTGCTGCTGCAAGGTGACGCCGTCGAGGTGGTGCCCGGCGCCTTCGCCCGTGTGCCCGCGGACGCCCTGCCTGTCGTCACCACGACGTGGGCGCTGTCGCACTTCCCGCTCGAGAGCCGCCTGCGCTTCCTGCACCGCCTCGACGAAGCGGCGGTCGGCCGGGCGGTGGCGTGGGTGTCAGCGGAGGGGGTCGGAGTCGCGCCGGCGATACCGACACTTGGCGATCGCCGCGCCTCTGGCCACAGCATCATCGGCCTGGCGGTGTTCGACCGGTCGGCTCTGCGCGCCGAGGCCATTGGCCGCTGCTGGTCGCGGGGCCGCTTGCTGGCGTGGCTGGCAGACTCCTAGCTAGTCAGTAGCCTCGTGCTACTGGACGCGACCGAAGGGGGGTGCGCAGCGCTCGCCGAAGGCGCCGCTGTTTGGAAGGCTTTCCTGTCCTGCGGACAGCGGCCTGACCGCCGCGGTGGTCATCGAGCGCCGCATGTGCCCGTGCTGTCATCGTGAGCGCCCTGACCCCGCCGAGGTACTGATTGCCGCGCGGCGGCTGGCGGGAGCACGACCGCACCTGGCTGCCGTGGCTGGCCTCGTGCATCCGGAGGACCTGTGGCAGCTGTGCCGCGATGAGCTCACCGGCGCCGAGGTCCGCATCGACGGCTGGGATATCCGCGGCCGCTGGTTCGGCGTGGTCGTCGGGCCCAACCCGCGGCTGGGGGCTGCGCCGCGGCGAGACGATCCCCTGGCGCATGATTGCCGCCCAGATGGCACCGCGCGAACGCCGCGGCTCCCGCTGATCAGACGGAGCCCGGCCTTGACCGGTGGGACCACCAGCCCGCTGCTCTCCGGCACGATTGTGGGTTCTGGCGGCTCAGCCACCGTCCAGACGATCTTCGGCGGCATCACCGAGATCCAGAAAGAGATCACCGTCCGCAGCCTCGGCCTGTAGCTCTGACCAGAGCTATCTATGAGGTCCGTACGGCTGGTTTCTAACGCGATGTCAGCCGGGATGTCAGAACAGGGCGTCGGCTTGTCCGTGCCGGGAAGTGGAGGTCCGTGGCGCTAGCCCGACCGGAAAAGGGCCTGAGCCGCACGGCGGGTTCTGGGCGGCGCATTCCAGACGCGTTACCGCCTGGCGGGCAGCGGCCTGGCCGCCGCGGTGGTCATCGAGGGCCTCATGTGCCCATGCTGTCGTGGTGAGCGTCCTGATCACCGCGCCAGACCCGGGGTCGCGGTCATTCCCGGCTCGGCGTCCGGCGCCAACGGCCACATCCGGATCTCCTTTGCCAGCGAGATCGCGCAGCTGTAGGAGGGCCTTGCCCGCATCCGGCGCGCGAGCGCCCCTGTGATGGACGCTGGTCCGGGCGGCATGCAGCATGAGTGGACGCAACGATGATTACGGAGGTTAGCCCCATGTCCGCACTCACGACCGAGTCCAGCCGCCCGCGCGGGGGCGAGGCGCGCGCCGACGCCGACGCCGACGTTGTCGTCATCGGCGCCGGGTTCGCGGGGCTCGTTGCCGCGCGCGAGCTGGGCCGCGCGGGGCTCGACGTGCTCGTGCTGGAGGCCCGCGACCGTGTCGGCGGGCGCACCTGGACCGACCGCAGGCTCGGCCACGACCTGGAGCTCGGCGGCACCTGGGTGCACTGGGTGCAGCCGCACACGTGGGCCGAGATGACCCGGTACGGGCGGGAGATCACGCGCAGCCCCGCGGCCGGGGAGGCGTACTGGCTCGGTGCGGGTGACGCCCCGCGCGCGGGCACGCTGGATGAGTTCATGGCGCTCATCGCAGACGGGCAGCAGGCGATCGTGGACGACGTCCGCGCCGCCATCCCGCGCGGCATCGACCCGACGGCCGGCGAGATCGGCGGACTGGACGCGCTCAGCATCCAGGACCGGTTCGACGCGCTCGGGCTGGACGACGAGGCGCGCAGCGCGAATGAGGCGGTGTGGGCCGGGCACGTGAACGCCCGGCTCGACCAGGTCGGCCTGTCGAGCGCGCTGCGCTGGGCGGCCGCGGCGGGCGGGCACTGGCAGCTCATGCACGAGGCATCCGCCACCTACCGGGTCGCCGGCGGCATGAGCGGGTTCACTCAGGCGATCGCGGCGGACGTGGCGGGCGAGATCCGGCTGGGCGCCACCGTGACCAGGGTCGCGCAGACGGCGGACGGCGCGGTCGTGACCTGCGCCAGCGGCGCCGGGGCACGCGCCCGGCGGGTGATCTCGACGCTGCCGGTCAACGCGATCGCGGGCATCGAGTGGGAGCCGGGGCTGCCGGGCGCCTGGCAGCGGGCGAACGCCGAGACCGTCGCGTCGCAGGGCGTGAAGGTCTGGGTGAAGGCGCGCGGCCGGGTACCGCGGTTCTTCGCGTACGCGAGCCAGCGGCATCCGATATCGGTGCTGAAGACCGAGTTCGCCGACGACGACGCGACGGTCCTCGTCGGGTTCGGCCCCGACCACACGCAGCTCGACGTGACGAGCGTCGCCGGCGTGCAGGCCGCGGTCGACGCGATGCGTCCCGGGCTGGAGGTCGTCGAGGTGGCCGCGCACGACTGGATGAAGGACCCGCTGTCGCGGACCACCTGGATGACACACCGGCCCGGGCAGCTGACCCGGGACCTACTCGGGCTGCAGCGGCCTGCGGGCGTGGTGCACTTCGCCTCGAGCGACAACGCGAGCCTGTGAGGCGGCTTCGTCGACGGCGCGATCGAAAGCGGCCTGCGCGAGGCGCGGCGAGTCGCGGCGGAGCTCGCACAGGCTGGGTAGGCCGCACCCGCCCAGGACCCGGGCGTTCGTCGCCAAGCGCACCACGACAGGCAACAGCCGCAGGGAGATCATGCGCATGCTTCAGCGCTACATCGCCCGCGAGCTATACCCCTGATTATCGACGCCCTCCGCACTGCTGCACCGGAGGCTTGGCATAGGGCATCAGTGCAGCGAACCGCAGATATGTGCTGCCTCGCTTGAAGAGCAAAGTCAGGGTCAGAAGGCGATCATGAGCCAGCGTCAGGGGACCATCCTCAAGAAGTGCACGTGCGCCAGCCAAGATCGCTGCACCCGCAGGTGGTGTTCGCCGGGCCGAAGGGCGTGCTGCTGCGCCGGCCCGGCTTCCGGTCGATCTGGAACAACTCTGAGTACTGAACCGCCGCGTGATCCGTGCCCTCAGGTCATGGACGTATCCGGTGATCAAGATACATCTTGTCAGCCTGGACCAGCTTGCCCGCTGGCCCTATGCATCGCCTTCCGGCGCTGACCCGGGCCTCTCAACGCCGGCGGCGGCCTGCAGCCCCGGTTCGATGATGTCGACCCTCTCGCCCGCCGGGACCCCCATGAGCCTCTCGTATGCGGCTGCTCCCAGACGCTCAGCGAGAATCCCCTGATACTCGGCTGCGACCGCATTCAGCCTCTCGGCGAGCTCCGCCCTTGTCAGTCCGCTCGCGATGGCTGCGTCTTTGGCCGCCAGCAGCGCCGCGTGCAGGTCCCTGAACCGGGCGGGGTCGATGTCAGGCGCGTAGAACCTGGTCACCAGGGCCGCTTCCCGGATGAGCATCTCGTTGCGGGACGGCGCTGGTACCTCATTCGCCGACGCCTCGTAGAGGCTGCGGATCTGATTGGGCAGGGACGGATTGATGGCCACGGCTCTCTCCCCGCTTGCCGGGACCTCCGCCCCTGCCGCCAGCGAGCACTGCAGGAGCTTGGCCCAGAAGGTATAGAAATTCCCGTACGTCCCGTACGCCAGCAGGGTGAACCAGTAACCGCGAACCTCGAACGTAAGAGTTACTCCCGCGGTAAACAGGAAGCAGTTGGCTGACTGATGGCAGACACCGTTAAGCGCATATATCCCGATGCACGCAGTGTCCGGATATATTTTGCCCTCGTACTCCAGGGAGCAGCGGTAGCAGTTCGCCACCGGGTAGTTCCCCTCTCCTGAGCAGATGAGCATCCGGTCAGGGCCGGTGCGAGAGGGCTCACCCCAGCAGTCGAAGAACTCATCTCCGGCATCGGGACACGCCACATAGGTGTGGTCGGCGCAAAAGCTGATGTGATTTGCCCACCCCTGAAGTAGCTGCGCCATGGCCTTTCCTCCCCAATCTTTTCCCGGCTCGGGACATGCCTTCGATAAGCGACAGTAGCCCAGGCCAGGAGCGAGCGCGGCCGGAACCAGGGTTGCCGTACATCCTCGTCCGGCCACATCTGCTAAGCGACGCGCACGCCACCTGATCCACGCGGCGAGCCTACGCGAACTCTCACGGACCCATGCAGGCGCAGCCGGGTCTCACATGCTGGTCGATATCACGTTTGAATTGACAACATGAGGAAGGCCCATCACCTGCCATGGCCGGGATTCCCAGAGCAGTGCCGCAGCGGCCACCCCCGGGGACCCGGCACGGTGAGCGTCACCTGGCAGCCCTGGGGCTGTCCGGCGGCGAAGGCGGCTCGCGGCGGATACGTCGTCGTCGCATGCGGCTCCCCGAACTCCTCGGAGGTCGGGCAAGACCGATGCGCCAGCCCATCAGGTTGCCGAGGATCCTGGGCCATCATCGATCCGCCTACCTGTGCCCGAGTGCGCTCAGTGTGTGCGGCGTTCTTCTCGCAGCGAGTCGCCGTAGTCCCGTGATCGCTCTGGTTGCGTTCGAAGAACCGCGCTCAGTGCGTCTCCTCATTAACGGCTGTCGGCTCGCGGTCGCGGCGGGCGATGACCTGTCCGTCAACTCCAGCGCCAGGTATTCGATCATCGATACGATTGCGTTAGGAGGCTCCGCCTTTTCGGCGAGAGAGTCCGATGCCAGTGACAAACCAAGCGACAACGCCCTCAGGCAGGGGCCGACGTAACGCGACGTACACAGACATTGGGACCGCTCTGACCTGCGGTAACCCGACTCAGCCCGATGACATTCAGACGAAACCGGCATGCATGGTAAGGAGAAGATCTACAGTTCGATTCCGTAACGGGACTCTTCAACTAGACGATATTATTCGAAAAAAATTCGCGTGAGTCATGAGCACGCCGGTGGGGTCTAACGGCCGCCGAGAGGGGTACGGACAGCTCAGCCAGCGCCGCTTGTCCTGTCCCATCGCATGTGAGTCAGGCGCTGTGCACCTGAGTCATTAGCTCGCTTGTCCCGTCAAGGTGAGTCATCCGCTGGCGCTGCGACCGAGACGAACCGCTGCCGGAGTGGCGATTCCACCCCGCCGCCCGGAATCCGGGCCGTTGCCGCCCGAGCATCCGCCGTTGCCGTCCGAGCATCCTTGGAACCTGCGCGAAGCCATTCGGGCCAGTGGTGGCGATCACCTCGACCTCGGCCCGCTCCCGGACAGCCAGGCGAACGGGCGCGGGGTTAGCGTGGGTCTGGGGTGCGGGCCGTTCGGAGAGGGGAAGGGCGTGGCGCTGCGGGCGGTGGTTGCCGGCGGCGGGATCGGCGGGATCGCAGCGGCGGTTGCGCTGGCGCGGGCCGGGATCGACGTCCGGGTGTATGAGCAGGCGCAGCAGCTGGCCGAGGTCGGCGCGGGCGTGTCGCTGGCGCCGAACGGCCTGCGGATGTTGGAGCGGCTCGGGGTTGGCGGGGGGATCGGGCGGATGGGCGCCCGGTACGTGTCGGCTCAGCTCCGGTTCTCCGACGGGCGCGCCGTGCGGCACGAGCCTTATCAGTTCACCCTGCCGGGCCAGAACGTCGGGATCCACCGGGCCGACCTGCTTGCGCTGCTGGCCGGGCAGCTGCCGCCTGGTACGGTGCGGACCGGGCATCGGTGCACGGGTTTCAGCCAGGATGACGGCCGCGCGACGGTCGGCTTCGCCGACGGGACCACCGCCACGGCAGACGTGGTGATCGGGGCGGACGGCATCCACTCCGTCCTGCAGGGGTTCGTGGTAGCTCCGGCGAAGCCGGTGTTCTCCGGGGTGGTGGCCTATCGCGGTCTGGTGCCGCGCGTGGACGGGTACCCGGCCGGCGCGATGCGGATGTGGGTGGGTCAGAGCAAGCACTTCCTGGTGTTCCCGGTGCGTGCCGGGCAACTGCTGAACTATGTGGGATTCGTCCCGTCGGATACCTCGGTCCGTGAGTCGTGGTCGGCGCCCGGCGACCCGGCGGCGCTGGCCGCGCACTTCGCGGGCTGGGATCCGGTTATCGGGGAGGTCATCGCCGCGATCAGCGGGCCAGGCGGCAGCGGGTTCCAGTGGGGGATGTACGACCGTGCGCCACTGCCCAGGTGGAGCAGCGGGCGGCTGACGCTGCTCGGTGACGCGGCGCACCCGATGCTGCCGCACCTGGGCCAGGGCGTGAACCAGGCGCTGGAGGACGCCGTGGCGCTGGCCACGCTGCTGGGAGCCAGCACCAGTTCGGCTGGCGTGTCGCGGGCGCTGGCCGCATACGAGGGGCTGCGGCGGGACCGGACGGCGCGCGTCCAGCTGGGCTCGCGGCGGCAAGGCGCCGGCTGGGACAGCTCCGGCAGCCAGCTGATCGACCGGCGATGGATCTACGAATACGACGCGTGGGCCGAAGCCATTGCGCTCACCTGAGGACGGAGCCCGGGGCAACCGGCTGGGAAAGGCCCACCGCAGACGCGCTGGGCAGTACGGCATCCGGGACGCCGCGACATGACTCACGTCAGCGGGACATCAGGGCCCTGTGAACCGTTGACAACCAACATTAAGCACGCCTGCAGATCCGGCCCGCGATGGCTCACATTGGATGGGTGACAGGACACCGCTCCCGCGAGCCTCTGCCGGCAGGTCCGGGGATGCCCCGGGCAGTCCGTGAGATCCCGGGCCCCTTCGTCACCAAGAGAACAGAAACGCCGGAGGACCGGTGTGTCCGAGCGAGCCGGTGAGCCGCTTGCTGAGGGCTTCGGCCGGTAGCCTGCTGAGTTCGTGATCGTCGTTGACACCAAAGTCCTGTCTGCGCTGGCCGATCGCCGGGATGAGCGCCATGCCGGGTGCACCGGGTGGTTCCGCGGGAACGATGAGGTCCGGCTCGTGCCGCCCACCGTGCTGGCCGAGGCCTGCTACCTGATCGACAGGGACCGGGCCCGGGGAGAGGCCGCTTTCCTGGACAGCGCGGGCATCAGCGGCAATAACGCTTCCGGCTGGCCGGATTGGCCGAGTCAGACCTGCGCCGCATGGCTGAGCTCGTGCGGCGCAGAACAGACGCCACGCCGGCCGGGCACCCGGGCGGGACCGGCGCTTCTGTGATCGCGGTGCGCGAGCGGCTGGCGATTGTCACGGTCGCCACCGTTAACCTCCGCGACCTCGCCCATGTCCGTCCCCGTCACATGGCGGCGCTGGCATAGTCCCTCAGGACCCTGTGGCGGTGTGTGCCGGACACGGGCGGTGCGCGGTAAAAGGCCTGCCGGAGCACCGATTCCGGCCATGCCTTCCTTCACGCAACGACGCAGCTTCGGGCCTGATCGCTACCGGGAACAAGCAAACGGCAGCATCCGGGCGCAACAACGCTGGCCTGTCTGGCAGGGACACGAAGGCGACCGCACATGCCGAATAGAGGGCGTTGCGTGTCCGTATGCTTATGCACTGGTCTGTATGTCGCTAACGGTCGCGGCGACTGTCAATTCAGCCTTGTGGTTTATGTCGTGCCGAACGATGCTCCCCTTCTTGTCAAGGGTCTTCTTTTCGCTGGAAGTTCGGACGCCGGTTATCTCCTGATGGCGGACAAGGCAGGGAGGAGCCGCTCCTGGTGGAGTGCAGGATCTTATCAGGTCTCGGGCTGTTCCCCAGCTGTCACTAGGGCCCGGATCACCTCGGCCCGCCTTGGTGTTGAGCGTCAAGTCGGAGTCGAAACTCGAAGGCGCGATTGCCGCAGAGTTCAGGTTTGCCACGAGCCTCGAGAATAGGCGGCGGACGGCAGCGAGTTTAGCCCTCGCCTTGGCTAGGGATCGGCGCCTTGATGAGGCTAATAGTAATGACGGGATCCTCCGGTGCATCTGATTCATAACCGAAAGAGCCAGCTGTGATTTCGGCTGTGGCCGCGTCGCGGGCTGCCAAGGCTCGTACCTTCCGTGCAATGTTGTCGAAGATACCCGGACCCCACTCACCAAGATTCAGCGCATCTGTATCAAGACGAACGGTCAGCCGGGTTTCAGCTGCGTGACCGGTGACCCGGATGCGGGTCTGGACTTAACGGGCAGACTTGTGCGCTCACAACACTCCGACGCCGGGCACGCTCAGGCGCTGCGGGATGCGCTGGCGCGCTATGTGGCCGCGGCGCGGCGGGCGGGAGGCGGGCCTAGCGGCCGGCTGGGCCGGGCGCAGGGCGCGGGGGCGGGGTAGATAGCACCGAGGTCCGCGAGTGGGCCAAAGGCGCAGGGCATCGGAGTCAAAGACCGCGGGCGGGTGCCCGCTGAGCTGGTGGCCAGGTTCCCGGCCCGCTGGTGATGGACGTTCGCGCCGGCTCCGGCATCCATAACCGGCACAGAGCCCAGGCCAGTTCGCCATAACCAAACAGATTACTATTTATTCTAGTAATGTATTGCAAGTTTTTAATTGCGGATATAGGGTGAGGGAAGCCCCAGGGGCCGGCCGCCGGAGCTGCCGGCCGGAGCGGGCCGTGTTCAGCGCCTGATCATCATCGCCTGGGCGGCGGGGGCTGCGGGTGCGCGGCATGAGTTCGCGGGGCCAGACCCTGGTCAGGCACCTGCTGACGTGAAAGCGGCGGCACCACGAACGCCTTCACCGGCAACGACCTCAAGGTCCGGCCCCCGCGCCGGACTCACCGAAGGATGAATCACGATGGAGATCACCGAGCACGAGCGCGTGCTGCTGGTCAACTCGCTTATCCAGACGATCAGCGAGCTCTACGAGCACGACGGGGACACGGACCGCCTCGCACTCGGAGCGCTGCTTGCCCGCATGACGGCGGCCGACCAGGGACCCGTGCGACGCGTGCGGGAAGTCGCATGAGCGGTCCGCCAGGCAAGTGCCCGGGGATGACCGCCTACGTGCGGTCAGGTCACTTCTAGCGCCGTGCGGCGGCGAACCTTCCGCGCTCGTCCCGGCAGGAGCGCCGCCGCCGGGCAGGGCGCCAGGAGTTCCCCCGCGTACCCGGTGGCCTCGTGCGAGGCTAGGCCGCCCACCGCGATGCGGCGGATGCCGCCGAGCCGGTCCTGGCTGGTGCGGCTGGTGATGAGCGCCGCGCTGCGCCCCCGCCCAGCTCGTGTCTCCAGGAAGTCCAGGAGCTCCTGGTAGCCCGCCTCATCAAGGGGTGGCGTCGCC